>CAKZYI010000604.1 GCA_937884735.1 uncultured Pleurocapsa sp. | reverse complement strand
AAAATAATGAATTTCTGGGATTTGCTGTACTGGCAGAGAGAATACAAATTGCAAAATAAGGATAGGTAATATTCAGAGGAAAAAGCTGCTGCTGATTATGCTTATCTTTAAAAAATAATAAAGCGTTGAGATCTACACGATCGCTTGATGAGTATGCTTGAGTAACTAACAACGGGGCGCAAATAACGGGTAGCCATTGAAAAAAATCAAAAATTAAACCCAAAGAGCGATCGCCAACTAACAAATAAATTAAAACTCCCACCAGCAAAACGGTGCAGACATGGGAGGCGTTGCGAAAATCGCTGGTGCTTAAATTCCATCGCCAGTTGATATAGCTAGCTGCTTCATAAATGATAGCCAGGGGAATAGCTACAATCCAAAATCCCGTTTGCCAACCCCAAAATATGATTGTTGCACCCAGCAAAAATGGTTGAAGATTCATGGAATCTAATGGTAAATATGTTAGGAGTCTCGGCAACTTTAACCTCTATTCTTTAAATATAGTTTGTGAGTAAAGAGTAGGGAGTTTGAAAATGTTCTAATTTATATAGGTAATGCTATACATAGTCTTTTAGATGCACTCAAGAAGTTTACTTTTTAGCAATGCTTATTCCTCAAGATTTTTTGATTAGTTATGTCCGTCAATATAATGTTACGACGGGGGAATTAGAGGCATTGTCGGCAGCTTTAGCAGGAAAAGCGATCGCAGATATTGCGGTAGAGTTGGGTATTAAACCCAACGCAGTACGAAAAAGACTGGGAGAAGTTTACCAAAAGTTTGACATTAGGGGTAAAGGGCCAGGAAAATTAGTTAAGCTACAGCAGTTATTGGTTACGGCACATCAAGAACAGACGGCAAAGAAAAAAGTTGTTTTGGTCTGGTCTGGAGAAGTAGGAAAGCGGTTAGCACAGGGTCTTCAACAAACTATATTTAAGCATCCTCAAGTTGAAGTAATTTTGTGTCGTCAGGATATAGTTGCAGCATCATGGCGCAACGAAGTTGAATCTTCTTGCAATAAAGTTACTTTGGGCGTTTGTTGTTTGAGTAATGTTACTAGTGCAATTAACTTAAACTTTGGTTTTTTACTGGGCAAAATAAAGCAGATAAAACTATTACAGTGGAATGAGCCTTTACCTGAAATGTTTGCCGACTTTTCAGTTATGGAAGGAAAAGAGCGATCGCAATTACAAGACTTGCTTCAAGAATTGATTGGTCGAGCAGAAGCAACAGCCTGGATCGACTATCAGTTTCCTCAATGGCAAAATATTGTACGTACCATTGCTGTTTTAAATGTGTCTTCTATGGAAGAGCGTAGTTGGTCAACAATAACTGCCGCTATTTTAGAAGCAATCAAAGCCTTAAATCAAAACCAGTATATCCGCGAAAATGATTGTTTTCAGCAGATTATTTTACATTCTCTAGCAGAAATAAATTATCAGTTGGAAATCACTCGTACTTCTCACATAATTCCTGCAAGCTTATACCCTCGCTACTTGATGTCGTTACAGCAACGCTCTCAAATTCAAATCAAGGCTTTAACTCTAGTAGATCGAGATGAAGATTTTTGGCAGCAGGAAATGGGTAGAGAAATTCGTTCGTCAACCCAGTCAGAAAGCGTACGAGTGTTTGTGTTTACTACACCCAATATATTTGAACGCAACTTTGAGATTTTATTAGAACATGCAGAAAAATAT
>CAKZYI010000603.1 GCA_937884735.1 uncultured Pleurocapsa sp. | reverse complement strand
CTAGCTTAGATACAACGTCAATAGCTTTATTGCGAGCATTGTGTTCATTTAAATCATTGATTACTAAATTAGCTACATCCTCTCTAGGTATCGAATTATTCGCCCCATCAGGAGGATCTATTGATAACAAATCATCTTTTCCTACCAACAATTCTCTAACGCCTCCAGTTTCATTCAACAAACCCCCTGCGCGAATAATAGTGTAGTCGACTCCAGAATCAATTAAATATTGTTCGGCTTTGCGTTTCCAGACTAAAATATTTCCATTTCCCATGCGATTGAGAACATGGTCTTCTTTTGTACCGCCCATCGAACCAACCAAAATGATATGTTCTACTCCTGCTTGTTTAGCAGCATCAATCTGGTTTATTTGACCTTGGTAATCTACTATTTCTGGCATTCCTTTCGAATCGTAGGCAAATTCTGGTGGCTTTCCTTCTGAAGGTGGTGCAACCATTTTGGGAACTGCACTGGTGAGAATAACCAACCCATCGCAGCCTTCGACTGCAACTTCTACCTCCGATTTATTGGTAATATCGCCAACAACAAAATCTTTTGTTGAACCATACATTTGTTCTATTTTCTCAGGCGATCGCGCAAAACCAACTGCTGTAAATTCTTCTGGTTGACTGCTCAGTTTTTTTAAAACAATAGAACCAGTTCTTCCTGTTGCGCCAGTAACTAATACTTTTTTCATCGTTGCTATTTTAAAACTTACTTTTTAAACTAGCACGATAGCGATCGGGTATTTTAAGTAATGATCGAAGATAGTTTTGACAAAGCGATCACATTGTCTAACTAATCGCTTGTCTTATAATGTGTAAATAAACGTTCTGTTTTCTCTCGGCGGCTACGATTGATATTGTTATTGCGAATATCTGATTCTGCGCTAGCCATGGCTTCATCTAAAGTCATGGCTAGCGCATCTAACATCAAACAAGCTTCTTTAAGACGTGATATTGATTTTTCTCTGGTTTCAATGTCGGGTATTCTTTTTTTCATGATTATAAATTTACTTTTTATACTAGAAGTTTAAAGTAAATATCCTTTTTGTAATCCAAAACTAATTCCTCCTTCCCAAGGAGTAGTCAGAAAATCGCGAACTTGATTGAACAAATTATCAATTACATCTTCATAAATCGGGTTTTTGACATAAGTATCTAAGTAACGAAACTCTCTATCTGTATTTTTTTGTTTCCTTAAAACATAAATTTGGTCTATTTTAAATTTTTTAAGATTGACAGATTCTGTTAGTTTAAGCCATTCAGAAACAACGATGTACATCGCATTTGGGTTACGATGTCGCAATTGTTCTAATGCTGTTGATGCATCTTGAAGCATTGTTTTATCTAAATATGTTTTACATTCAATGGCAACCGCGGGTAAATCCCATACGTGTTTTTCTTGTTTTTCAGAACCTTGACACTTGATCTTCGATAAAACTTTTACGCCAATAGCGAAATCATGATCTTTTCTTTCAATTAGCGTATTTGGGTTTGCTAGCATATCTTCGTAGCTATTTGGTTTGAAAAATATATCTTTGAATGTTCTAGATTTACCTAATAGAGCATCATTAGAAAAATCTTGTACTAAATCTTTGAACAGATAAAACATAAACTCTTCAAGTATAGATGAGTGTAAATTTGAACGAGAGTCAAATTTTTCTGCGTATTTCTGCTGGTCTACAAAGTCTTTATATTCATTCAATAATCTAGTTCTTTCCGATATAACTTGAAAATCTTGCTCAGTTTTTATTTTCCTCGGACCAATCAGACTTAGGTTAGCCTGTTTCCAGACATTATACTCTAGTCTAATTTCTTTAAGATATTTCTTAGAAAGAGGATCTCTATATTTAGTTTTATGATTTTCTTTTTGATAAAGATTATTACCGTGAATATACATATTCTTTTCAAAGATTGCAGCCTATATTTGCTCTAATAAATTCAATGCTATTTCTTTTGCTAACAACGGAGGTACTGCATTACCAATCTGATTATATTGACACAAATATTTTTCTAATTTTCTACCCTCTCTTTCAAGAAGTTTTTGACTAACTACTGTTGGCTTCCCTTTGAAAACATACCAGTCAGGAAATGACTGTATTCTCGCCCCTTCTCTGGCAGTAAAGTTTCTATGTTTGAATGGATGTACAAAATTTGCATAAAAAGATGCTGTTATTGTGTGACAGGGTTTATGTGGATGCATCCTCCTATTATTTTGGTCGTATATTTTCGTTGAGATTTTTCCTTTTCCGTTTCTCTCATATGGCAGTAATTCTTTAGGAACATCAACAGTAGAATCTCCCCAAGACATTGCAGCGAATCTACTAACAACTCTTTTTGTATGCTTCATTGCTACGTGATTAAAAACCTGCGAAGAGTTTTGTCTCATTAGTTTTTGATAAGTACTTTGAGCTTTCATTGTGTACTGCATTTCTTCACTACCTTCTCTTGCTTCTATGTTGGGTAAGTCAGAAATTGCATCCCAAAGAGTAGGGCAATTATCCAAATGACTATTGAAAATATTTTTATCCAAATACAGTTTGTGTGTTGATTGTGGGAACGGATTATATAATCTATTTTTACTTGCAATTACAAATAATCTCTTTCTTAACTGAGGTATTCCGTAATTTGATGAATCTAGTACTTCTACATAAGTGTAGAAACCTAACTTTTTAAGCTCGTTCACTATAATTTCTATAACATTTTCACCATTTTTTGTTTTAGCTTTTACTATGTTTGGGATATTTTCTAAAATCATTAAAGATGGAGATAATACTTTTCCAGTCCTAATAAAATCCATAAACAAAGAGTTTCAAAGATCTTTTGGATCGCCATTGTTTTTATTGCAAACTGAAAACCCTTGGCAAGGTGAACCGCCTAAAATAATATCAGGTCGTAAATTACAAAATTCAGTTTTAAGGTCTAGATCCGTCAATGTATTGATGTCCTTTTCTAGTACCTTTGCTGAAGGATGATTAAATTTAAAAGTTTCAGCAGCCCACTTATCTTGTTCAATTGCACCTACAATATCGCATCCTGCCATTTTAAAACCAAGGCTAAAACCTCCTGCACCTGCAAAAGTATCTACAACTTTAATTGTCATTAACTACGGTTAGAAAATAAATTTATCTAAAATTTACTAGTGAATCATTATGTGGGATGACGCTTAATTATCCCCGCAATTTAAGCTGACTTAAAACTCGCCTTTCAACGCAGCATTACATCGATCGCATATAGTCGGATCGTCAGCAAAACTACCAACAGAGGTCGAATAATTCCAACAGCGATCGCATTAATGACCATCGGCTTTAACTACAGCAATATTAGCGATATCGGATTCGCTTTTGTATTCCGCATCGGGAAGAGAGTCTACAAGTTCTACTTGAGAAGCTAGGAAGAAATAGCGTAATTCGTCCACATTCTTTTCGCTTAAAGTATCAGAAGAATTATAAGAAGCTAGCTTATTTTTTAAGTCTGCATCGGCAACATTAAGCAATACTTTAGCATCCAAAGAAGAACCGATCGCTTTTGCTGTTCTTGCTTGTTCCATTACTTTGTTTACTTCATCTCGCAGGTTGGCAATAGTTGTCCAGAATTGTTTTAATTCTGGTTTTTGCCATTCATCCTGCATTTCTACCCAACCAGATTCAAACACTGATTTATAACCCGCGTCGTAAGGTAAGGCTTGCCAGATGTCTTCTGCCATGTGACACAATACAGGTGCGATCGCTTTGGCGATGTTTTCTAGGGATAAAGATTATACTGTTTGACAGCTACGACGACGAAAAGAATTAAGACTGCTGATATATAGTCTGTCTTTAGCGATATCTAGATAGAAGTTAGATAAATCGACTACGCAGAAGTTTTGGATTGCTTGAAAGAAACGGAAAAACTGATAGCTTTCATAGGCTTCTGTGACTTCTGCAAACACCTCTGTCATGCGGTGCAGCATATACTTATCCAATTCTGGTAAGTCTGCATAGGCTACCGCATCTTTCTTGGGATCGAAGTCGTGTAGGTTGCCGAGCAAGAAACGAGCCGTATTCCTTACCTTGCGATACATATCGGAAGTCTGCTTGATAATATTCTTACCAACGCGGACATCGGAAGAGTAATCAACGGAAGATACCCATAGACGCAGCACATCCGCACCATAGGGAGGCTCTTGCTTCTTATTATTACCACCTTCGATGATTAATTCGGGGGCGATACCGTTACCCTTAGACTTGCTCATCTTAAAGCCTTTTTCATCTACGACATAGCCGTGAGTAAGGACTGTTTTGTAAGGAGCAATGCCGTTTGTCGCCACACTAGTAAGTAAACTAGATTGAAACCATCCCCGATGTTGATCGCTTCCTTCGAGATACATATCGACAGGATATTTTAAATCTCTTCCTTTTGCTACCGCAGCCCAAGATGAACCAGAGTCAAACCACACATCCATCGTATCCGTACCCTTGCGATAGGTGCGTCCATTGTTGCGATACTGTTCGGGTAATAACTTCTCTACGGACAATTCCCACCAAGCGTCAGAACCCTTTTCGGCAACGATCGCTTTAACATGGTTAATAGTTTCTTCCGTCATTAATTCTTCGTTGGTTTCCTCGTCGTAGAAGACGGGAATGGGCACACCCCAACTACGCTGACGAGAAATACACCAATCACTGCGATCGCTTACCATAGGAGTAATACGTTTTTCTCCCTGGGCGGGAATCCAGGTAACATTGGAAATTTCTTTTAAAGCCTCGTCGCGGAAACCTTCAACAGAGGCAAACCACTGTTCGGTAGCGCGGAAGATAGTAGGTTTACCAGTGCGCCAGTCATAAGGATATTTGTGAGCGTATTCTTCGTGCTTTAATAACGCACCCGCTTCTGTTAAAGCATCGATAATCGCCTGATTACCTGCACTTACTTTTTCGTTACCCTTAGCAATAACCTGCAACCCAACAAACTTACCAGCTTCCTCGGTAAACCTTCCGCCATCATCTACAGGAGAAAGCAGAGGTAAACCATATTTTTGTCCCGTGATATAGTCTTCCTGCCCGTGTCCAGGGGCTGTATGTACTAAACCCGTACCCGATTCGGTAGTAATGTAATCTCCACCGATAACAACTTTACTCTCGCGATCGAACAAAGGATGATGGTAAGCAGTATTTTCTAATGCCTTACCAGTAACAACTGTCTTAACTGTTAAATCCGTTTCTAAAGTAGCAGAAAGTTTTTCCACTAAATCTTTTGCTACTACTAAATAATGTCCATCAGGTGTTTGGGCTACAGCATATTCTAATTTATCGTTAACCGCTACAGCCAAATTACCAGGAATAGTCCAGGGTGTAGTAGTCCAGATTGCTACTTTTAAATTAGGTAAATACTGTTCTAATTCTTTTGCACCCTCACCCAACTTACTCACAGGAAAAGCCACGTAGATACTAGGGGAAGTATGCCCTTCGGGATATTCTAATTCTGCTTCTGCTAATGCAGTACGAGATGATGGACTCCAGTGAACGGGTTTTAAACCGCGATAGATATGTCCATTCAATACCATTTGTCCAAAGACTTCGATTTGGGCTGCTTCGTATTCAGGAGTTAGAGTTAGATAGGGCTTATCCCAATTACCCCAAACACCATAACGTTTGAAACTTTCACACTGTTCTTGTTGTGCTGCGATCGCAAATTCTTTGGCTTTTTGACGCAACTTTAGAGGAGTTAATTCTTTTCTCTCTTTAGACTTGATTTTTTGCAGGACTTTTAATTCGATAGGAAGTCCATGACAATCCCACCCAGGAACATATTCTGTTTTGTGTCCCTGCATTAATTTGTACTTATTGATTATGTCTTTAAGGACTTTGTTTAGTGCATGACCCATGTGCAATGCACCATTGGCGTAGGGAGGCCCATCATGGAGAATAAAGGAGTCTTTAATATTATTCTGCGACAGTTGCTCGTAAATTTTATTCTCAGCCCAAAATTGCTGTAATTCTGGTTCGCGCACCACAGCATTGGCACGCATGTTAAATGCTGTTTGAGGCAGATTTACGGTTTCTTTGTAGCTTTTTGCTTCTGTCACAGTTTCAAATATCTGGATTTAGATAGGGGTATTGTCATTCTCTCATCTGTATATTATTACTCGAACGCTCTACTTGTTACAGATTTTTTATTATTACCTCTCTATTTTGATCAAAATTGCGATCGCGGTTGCCCTAAAGGACTCACTTAGTGTCGCGGAGCAAGTCCGAAGAACTCAGCCTACTCGAAGGATAATCGCACCTAACATCTAAGACAATTAAGTCTTTTTGCTAGTTGTTAATATATACGGGCAGCATAAAATGTTACTCATGATTTACGAACTAATTGCTAACATATTGAGCGATGTTAACGTTAGAAGAAAAATAGTTGTCTTGGAAAAGTCTATAGGAGATTGGATCGAAAAAGGTGAGACAGTATTCGTTATGGAATCTGACAAGGCAGATATGGATATTGAATCATTCTATAGTGGTTATCTAGCAAGTATTATAGTGCCAGCAGGAAACAGCGTATCTCCAAATCAAACAGTTGGCTTTATTGCCGAAACCAAAGCAGAAATTCCTGAAGCCCAAGAACGAGCAAAGCATTATTTTAAATAAAAATATTGGATTTGACTTTAGCAACTGTAGATGAACGCTTGTTGGGATTGGATTAGCTGTCAACAGCTTCTTAAAGCGATCTCCCTACTTGTTACAGATTTTTCTTTGCAGCGTTGAAATATCGATTTTTTTTCTGCGCCTTTGCGACTTTGCGAGAGATAAAAAATTACAATATCTATAGTACAAAAATACCTTGCGTCACTATAATAGTAATAGCTTTCCAAAATTTTAAGCTGTATCTTTCTTAAAAATTGCGATCGTACCTGATATTTAATTGACAGCGATCTATGTGAAGACAAAATGGTTTTAGGAAAGTACAAAATTGGGAAGCTTTTGGGGGAAGGTGGCGCGGGAAAAACCTATGAAGCAGAAGAGATTGCTACTAAGAAAAGAGTTGCAATTAAAGTAATGGCATTAAGCCAAGTAAAAGACTGGAAATTTCTCGATTTATTTGAAAGAGAGGCAAATACTTTAGCTAATCTCCAACATTCGGCTATTCCCAGATATATCGATTATTTTTATAAAGATACTCCAGGCGATCGCCTTTTTTATTTGGTAAGAGAATTAATTTCAGGAGATTGTTTATTTAGCTTAGTACAGCAAGGATGGAAACCTGATGAAGAGGAAGTACAAGAAATAGCTAAACAAATTTTAGATATTCTCCAATATTTGCACCAGCAAAAACCATCGGTAATTCATCGCGATATTAAACCGCAAAATTTGATTAGAAGCGAATCGGGAAAAATATTTTTAGTAGATTTTGGTTCGGTAACAGAAGCATATCGGCAGACTTTAATTGGTAACAATACTTTTGTTGGTACGTTGGGATATATGCCACCAGAACAGTTGAGAGGAGAGACTAGTTTTGCTGCTGATTTATATAGCTTGGGTGCAACTTTATTATTTTTATTAACTAATAAAAATCCTGACGATCTGCCTCAAAAAAGAATGAAACTTGATTTTAGATCTCAGGTAAACATTTCAGATTGCTTTGCTAACTGGCTAGATAAAATTTTAGAACCGATTGCTGAAGATAGATTTAAATCGGTATCAGAAGCTTTAAAAGTATTAAACAGCAAGCACATATTTTCTCAGCCTACTGGTAGTAAAATTATCTTAAATAAGAATCTTACTAATTTAGAAGCAACAATCCCTTTAAGCGGATTTAATGGCGATCGCTTTCACAAAAATAATATCTACTCAGGATTATTCTTTTTATTATCCAATATTATGGTTTGTATTATTTTGTTTGTTTTAATTGGAGATTACTTTGTAATAATGAAACAAGGAAATATAAATCCGTGGGGACTAGTATTTGCAATTATGATATTACCTTTTTGGGCAATGTCATTCTCTATGCTAGCAGGATGTATCTGGCAAAATTTAGGCGAGATTTATATCAGTATCGATCGCCATTATTTTAAAGTTAGTAAACGTCTTTGGGGTTTTGGCACGTCACAAATAGGTACAACCTCATCAATTGAAAAAGTTGAAGGGGAAACAAATGATTATGAAGTACAAGGATATAATCTAACTTACTGTACGATTAAAGGCGAAAAGAAAGCTAACTTTGGCGTAGGTATTAGCCAGGCAGAAAGAGATTGGCTGACAGCAGAGATAAAAGATTTTGTCACAGAAATTCAAGGTCAATAACTATATGTAATTTATACGATCGCGATCGCACTATTTAATAAAATCGACGCGCCACAATTGAGTTGATTATTTCAAGTGATGGGTAATTAAAATGAGTTTTACTGCACGTTGGATATTAGGTATTGCTTCGCTATTCTTTGCTTCGATGTTTATTCCTACAATTCTCGATAATCCCAGTAACCCTTTATTCTGGCTAGTAGCGATTTTTATTGTATTAATTGCCATAGCCTGTTTAATTCCACGTTTACGTAATATATCTCTGCGTCTAATTGGTGGAACAATATTTGGTTCTTATGCTGTCAGTTTTATTGCTTCATTTCCTACAGATAATTTATTTAAAGCGATCGTAGTTTTTATAATTTGGGCATTGCCAGGACTATATCTGGCAATTTATGGTACATATCCTGATTGGGCTATTTATTCCCAAGTATTTAATGCCAATAAAAGCAAAAAGTAATAACTATAATCAGCATTTATAATCAACATTTATACACTGAAAATTTACAAAGGAATTAATTCAGGAAAGTTTAATAATAACTGTTCTCCGTTTAATTCATCACCAATTTTCGCAGGAGAAAAATGAATTTGAATTGCTCTTAGTTTTTCCTGATAGTGAAGATTAATTAGAGCTTTCAAGCCATATTCCAATGCTTCTATGTCCGCAAGACTGTTTTCCAAATCGGGTGATTCTCCCTCAAATGCTACCGTCAGCATAATCACCAAGTTACGAGTTATGGGTAAAGATAAAGGTTCGTCCTCATCAATATCTTGGCTGGTATCGATTTCACTCATATATCTTTGCGCGGAGTCAGTAAAGAGTTCGTTAATATAGTCTCCTGCTTCTCCCTCATCCCACACAACATCTCCTTCATTTGCCGCAGATTGCCAATACTGAGTCATCTGTAGTAAGTTTTGACAGACGGAAACTAAACCTTCGCCTAATACTTCTAAATCCCCATCTGCATCGATGGCTTCTCGCGCTACTCGGTTTAATACTCCCAGCATAGGGGCTATTTCGTCTCCTGCAAGATGAATAAACACGCGGGAGACGACAAAACGGGTTTTGCCACTAAATTCGGAAATGCGATCGCGCAAAGACATAATAAAGGGATGAGGGATAAGGAATAAGGGATAAGGATTTGTTTTTTTAACTTATCATTATTATAGCCCTACATTCAGAGCAAGCTAGAATTAGGGCGAATTAATATTGCTTTTAGATTAACTGCGTAACTTAGCCCATGAAGATCTTATTTTTACATCCTAATTTTCCCGCTCAATTTCGCCATCTGGCTAGCGTTTTAGGACAAGACAAGCAAAATACTGTAGTTTTTGCGACAAATCGCCGTGAAGGGAACATTTTGGGGGTTAATAAGGTTATTTATGAAAAGTCTCGTGCTGTTAGACCTGAAACTCATCATTACGTGCGACCATTAGAGAGTGCAGTATTAGAAGCCCAAGGAGTATATCGCGTAGCACAGAAGTTGAGGGATCAAGGTTTTTATCCTGATGTAGTGTATGGTCATTCTGGATGGGGACCAACTTTGTTTATGAAGGATATTTTTCCTAAAACAACTTTAATTTGCTATTTTGAGTGGTTTTATAATGCCTATGGTTCGGATGCTAGCTTTGCCCCCAGCGATCCGATTTATGCTGATGATGAGTTTATAGACCTTTTTAATCTCACATTTTTGCTTATAACCGGTTATTTCCATCTCATGGGGTGTTTGTGTGGCCACCACATCCATCGTCCTAGCCGTGAAGTTTTTGTTCTCATGTTTTTGACTATG
>CAKZYI010000602.1 GCA_937884735.1 uncultured Pleurocapsa sp. | reverse complement strand
AGGCAAGATTAAAAGCAATTGATAATTACAATTGGCAAAATATCAAACTGATCGCTTCAGATATGGATGGTACACTAACCAAAGCAGAACAGTTTGACTCAACCTTGTTAGAAACATTAGTAAAGTTATCCAATGCAAAAATTGATGTTTTAATTACCACTGGTAGATCGGCTGGATGGGTACAAGCGATCGCAACTTATTTGCCTGTTGTGGGTGCAATGGCAGAAAATGGAGGCTTACTGTATTGGCAAGGTAGTATTATTCCGCAATTTACGAGCGAGGTAGATATTGACGAACATCGTCGACAACTAAGCCGAGTATTTGAATTGTTGCAGAGTAAATTTCCTCACCTTAAAGAATCACCAGATAATCCCTTTCGTCTAACAGATTGGACATTTGATGTTGAAGGATTGAGTGTAGATGAATTAAAAAAGATTGAAAAGATTTGTAACTTGGAAGGCTATGGCTTTACCTACAGTACTATTCAATGTCATATTAAACTCCTGCATCAAGATAAAGCATTTGGTTTAAATAAGATAATTCCACAATATTTTTCTCATTTAAATCCAGAACAAATTTTGACTATTGGCGATAGTCCAAATGATGAATCGATGTTCGATGACAAGCAATTTCCCTTGTCTGTAGGAGTAGCTAATATTAATAAATATGGCGATCGCCTGAAGTATTTACCTGCTTTCATAACTAATAAGTTTGAAGGAGCGGGTTTTAGCGAGCTAGCCGAATTAATTATACGCGATCGCTAAGGCTTCAGCCCAAGCACAACAAGGGGTCTAGAATTTACTTGCTACTTGCTATATGTCTAGATAATGCAGCTACGAGTCTTAAAGGATACCGCTTCGCACATAAGTAGCAATTAGCAATTAGCAATTAGCAGTTTATTTTATAAACCCAATCTTGATACTTAGATTCTTTGTTTTCAGTAATTGCTACCAATTTTTGCCTGATTTTTTCGGTAATTGGTCTTTTAGTAGATAAACTATAGCTTTCTATCTGTTTAACAGGAGTTACTTTAGCTGCTGTACCGCTTAGAAATACTTCATCGGCAATCAATAACTCAGTTTTATCAATCGCTCTTTCTTCTATCTCAATATTCATATCCTTGGCGATAGTCAGCACGCTATCTCTTGTAATACCTTCCAATATGTCTTGATTAAACCCAGGAGTAATTAATTTGCCATTACGCACCATAAATATATTCATTCCTGAAGCCTCGCAAATTTTTCCTTGACTATTCATCAAAATTGCTTCATCGAAGCCTGATTCTACTGCTTCAGTTTTAGCTAAAGAAGAAGTTATATAAGCCCCGCTGATTTTACCGCGCAGGGGCAAACTACGATCTTCTTGACGATACCAAGAGCTAATGCGACAGCTAATGCCTTCAGGGGGTAAATAGTCTCCTAATTCTAAACCATAGATAAAAAAGTCTTTCTCGATTTTATGTAATCTGGGGGCAATGCCCAAATCAGAAGTATAAACAAAAGGACGAATGTAAAAAGATTTGTTGGGCTTGTTTTTCTTGACAAAATCAACGATCGCTGATTTTATTTTATCTGCTGGCAAATCGTAATTTAGAAGCTTGGCACTATCACTCAATCTATTGCAGTGGCGATCTAATCTAAATAATAATATTTGATTGGGGTCTTCTGGGTTGGGAATCCCTCTCATTCCACCAAAAGCCCCTGTTCCATAGTGTAAGGCATGGGTGGCGATGGATATATTTGCTTCTTTAAAAGGAACAAATTTATTTTGAAAATATGCTATTTCTAAAAAGTTGTGCATCTTTATAATTACTAATTACTGATTATTATTCCCCAAGCCATCCTATTAAATTATGCTTTTGTTTGTCAGACAAATTGTTTTTAATTGCTACTTCATAGCTACTAGGTTGGGGTTGAGCTAAAGTAACAGGTAGAGTTTTCAACTCGTCTTGATGAAAAACTGTTACTTGAATTGTGTCATTTGCCTGGTAGTCTTTTAGCCTTTCCTTTCGGGCTCTGGCCCCAGCTCTACTACCATTTATGGCTAATAATTCGCCTTTAGCATCTATTCCTGCTATGGCTGCGGGAGATTGAGATTCGACAAAACTAATCGTTTCTTTGTTGCTGTTTGACTGTACTTTTATACCCAGATAAGGCACATCTTTTTCTTCAACGGTTTTCAAGTATAAGCCAAAGGGGTCTAAATAGTCATCAAAGGGTAATTCCTCTGTAGACTCAATGTAGCGACTAAAGAAATTATCTAAGTTTTCGTCTGCTACTTCGGCAATTACATCTCTAAGGTTTGTTTCACTAAAGCCTATTTCATCTTGTCCAAAACGCTGCCACATAATTCGCATTACATCGTCAAGGGACTTTGTATTATCATGTTTGGCTCGAATTAATAGATCGAGTAATAAAGAAACAAGCTGTCCTTTGAGGTAATAAGAAATCTGATTATTATCACTATAGGCATCGCGGCGATAAAGCTTAATCCAAGCATCATAACTAGATTCTCCTAGTGGTTGAACGTTGCGCCCTGGAATATTAAAATATCGATTTACGTCCTTGCTAAGATTTTTAAGATAAGTCTTGCGCTTATAAATACCTGCCCGAAGAGGAATTAGAATATCATAGTAGCTAGTTGTTCCTTCACAAAACCAAAGAGAAGTGGTGTAATTTTCTCTTTCATAGTCAAATTTTTCTAAAGCTTTGGGACGAATACGTTTGACATTCCAAAGGTGGAAAAACTCATGGGCTACTAGTTGCAGAAAGCGTTGATATTTTTCACGATCGCGAAACCCAAATCGGGGATAATTTAAAGTACAGCTATCTTTGTGTTCTAAACCACCATAGCCACTCCCTGATAAATGAAGCAAAAATAAATATTGTTCATAGGGCAAACCGCCAAACAACTCTGCTTCGGCTTCAATTATTTTTTTTGTATCCTTGATTATCTGTTCGGGTTTAACGTTTCCCTGACTCCAAATAGCCCAGTAATGAAGCTTACCTAAAACCTCAAAATTATATATTTGCTGCGTACCTATCTCTACAGGAGTATCGACTAAAGTATCAAAATCTTTAGCCACAAAGGTATTATTTAATCCTGGTACAGGAGGTAGGGTTGTGGTAACTCGCCAATTTGTTTGAGGTGGGACAATCCTAACTTGAATTTGTGCGTTTTCTAAACCAGGAACAAAGAAAAATAAAGCTGCACCATTAAAATATCCATGAGTACTATCTAAATGGTTAGTTCTTACTGTCAAATCATTAGCGTAAACACGATAACTCACTTTTAATCTAGAATTATCGCCTGTAGTGATTTGCCAGTGGTTTTTGCTTACTTTGTGGCTAACTAGAGCTTCACCCTGATTATCTTCTGCAACAAAATCTTGTACGTGTCTGGCATATTCTCTCACTAAATACGATCCTGGTGTCCAGACGGGCATTTTCAAGTCTAAAACTTCTGACTGCCAATTGTTTACTTGCAGGGTTACTTCGAACAGATGAGAAGCTGGTTGGGACATAGCAACTTGATAAAACAACGTTGCCGATTTGTTTGTAGGTTGGGGCTGACGAATAGCGGTAGCTTCAGTCATTAAAATCTCTAAGCAAAATTTGGTACAAAGGCGCAGATTAATATTTTATCTACATCTTGCCGATTACCCAAACTATATTTGTTCTCAAATAAAATATTGCTAAACTACACTCTAATTTTGCCTGGGAAGAGTTCATTGATTATTTTTAGGGCTTGTGACGAAAAATAGTGAGCTAAGAAAATGTAGATTGTAACAGTCTGTAAAAAATGCCGAACACAATTTAAAATCTTTTGCATTTGAACTTGACAAAGACTATCTATAGCAGTCCTAAACCATTTATGAAAATATCTAGTAACAAAGGACAAAGAACGAATGACATTCAAGACTAATAATTTTTATGTCTTAAAGTAGGATTACTACAATAAGTTTTTTAGGTGATTTTACTATCGTCAAACTAATTTAATAATTACTATATTGGTAAATAAAATAGCTTTATTATTTAGCTGTTTTTATTAAAAAAGATTTATATATTAGAATTAGCTACTTTATGACTATAAAAGGCTCTCTAAAAACATTTTCATTACCAGAATTGTTTCAAATAATAGAATCTGGTAATAAATCAGGAAGACTAACATTTAACCCCGAATCAAAAAGTTCGACTGCCAATGTAAAAGAAATTTTTGAACTTTGGTTTGACAAAGGAAATTTTGTCACAATTATTAGTTCTCTCAAACAACAATTTGTTACTAGCAAAATAATTAATAAAGGTTGGATTGATATTAAAGCATTAATCAAGTACAAGCTTGAGTGTTCGGAAAATACAGCTTTAGGAAGCTATCTGCAAAAACAGAATATTTTAAGTAAGTCTCAAATAGATTTGTTGTTTAAAGCTCAAGTTGCGGAAGTAATTAAGCTATTTAATGTTGATTGTGCTTTGTTTGAATTTGAAGAGACAAATAGTAGTGGAAAAATACCTAGCGACAATCAAGAATTTCCTTGGTCAGAAATAACAGGGCAGCAAATTCAAGCTAAAGAGTTGTCTTTAGAGGCAATGCGTAATCTTTCAGATTGGTCTCGCTTTACAGAAGAAATGCCTCTTAATCGAAGTGGTTTACAAAGATTAGTCAATCACTGCAATTTGCAATTTAATTCTCTAGAAAAATATCTGTGCGATACGGCAGATGGTTCTATTTCCCTCAAAAAGATATCTCATAAAATGGGCATTTCTATTGAACAAGTTCAACAAACTGCTCTTTCAATGATTTTGGCTGGTATGGTCGAAGAAGTACCTTTAATAAATTCTAATCTGGCTGTATCTGCTAATACCAATTATGGTCAATTATCTACTACGTCCGTAAAAACATCTCCCAGAAACCAAGGTAAATCAAAAGCCAGCAATTCTTTACTAAAGAATCTGACTAACTTTTTGAAGAGTAATTTTTAATTAAACTGTTAAAATTGCGATCGCCATAAAAAGCAAATTTCGAGCAAAATATCAAAATATTTTAGATCTTCTGTACAATTCTTTAGTAGCGATCGCCTTGATGTTTATATTATAAAACAATACAAAAGAATATATTTTCTGGCGCGACGCACCCAACTAGACCCCTAGAAAAGTGCGATCGCGCTTTTTAAATTGATTTGTGAATACCGAGAAAATATTTAATCCTGCCCAAAGCTTTATAAGTTGCCTAACTATGCTATAAATATTAAGGATTGTGAAATAAAAGCCATATTCTGTAAGATTTCTCTGGCAGTTGCAGACTGACTCAATGTTGCTGCCAAAAATTGAATGTTTACTATTTTAGACTGCTTTTGATAGGTGGTCTGGTTTTTATGTGCAAATAAATACTTTTTTTTTGAAGATGACCGAATCAATCATTTTGTAAAGTCTGCCAAAAGATATTGAAGAGTATTAATATTTAAATCATCAAATAAATTTTATGACAGCAGTATTCCCACCAGTTTCCAACTCTCCTTATTCAGATCCTTCTCTATCGAAACAATTGGACGATAGCGTTAAGCTAAGGGACGTTATCAACACTTTACCTAAAGAAGTTTTTGTTAAAAATCCTCGCAAAGCATGGACAAAACTAGCAATCAACGTGGTTTGTGTTGCAATTGGTTACTGGACAGTGGCGGTTTCTCCTTGGTACTTATTACCTTTTGCTTGGGTATTTTTAGGAACTAGTTTACAAGGCTTTTTTGTGATTGCTCATGATTGTGGTCATCGTTCTTTCTCCAATCGTATGTGGGTTAATGACCTTGTAGGAAATATCGTAACCTTGCCTTTAGCGTATCCTTTTCATGCCTGGCGTATTCTTCACAATCATCACCACAGGTATACGAATAATATGGATCGTGATAATACATGGACTCCTTTTACCACAGAAGTATTCGACAATGCTTCTGTGCCTCTAAAGTGGTTTTATCGTAGAATGCGCGGTTGGTTTTGGTGGATGGGTTCGATCGCTCACTGGGCAAAATTACATTTTAACTGGAGTCAATTTGAAGGCAAACAGAGAAAACAGGTTCGTTTTTCTATTTTGTTAGTTTTAACCACCATAGCGATCGCTTTTCCTGCTTTAATAATTACTACTGGCATCACAGGCTTAATCAAGTTTTGGCTCATGCCTTTTATGGTTTACCATTTCTGGATGAGTACTTTTACAATGTTTCATCACACCATGCCTGAAATTCCTTTCAAAAGGGATGGTGAATGGAATGAAGCCCGCGCTCAGTTATCAGGTACTGTAAACTGCAAGTATCCTTGGTGGGTAGAATTTCTTTGTCACGATATTAACGTACATATTCCCCATCATGTTACTACTGCTATTCCTTGGTATAACCTGCGTCAAGCCCACGTTAGCTTGGTAGAAAATTGGGGCGATTATTTATACCCAGACTGTACTTTCAATTGGGAATTAATTCAGAAAGTAACGAAGGTATGTCATCTATACGAAGAGCAAGATAACTATCAAAGCATCGAAGCATATCGGTCACGTTAACTAGTTAACATTGGTTTAGGTTAACAAAATTAATCTGTTAAGGTAGCCATTAGCCATTTGTTATTGGTGTACTAAAAAATAATATAAGAGCTAGGGGATTTATTTAATTAAGTCCCCTATTTTTAGTATTTAGAGTAGCCTGACAATATTATGATCGGTAAATTGAAACAACCTACCTACAAAAAGTTGATGGAATATAAATTATGGGGCGATATTTTATAAAAAGATTATCGATCGCAATTCCTACTCTGTTAGCAATTAGTATTATTATTTTTACAGTTTTGGCACTAGCACCAGGAGATCCTTTAGGAGAATTTGCTTCTAACCCCGCTATTACAGCCGAAGTCAGAGAAAATATACGTAAATCTTTTGGTTTAGACCAACCTATTCATATTCGCTATTTTAAGTGGTTTAGCTCATTTGTTAGGGGAGATATGGGCTACTCTTTTAACAGTAGAAGCCCTGTGGCACAACTTCTAGTACAGAGATTAGGAACTACTTTTTGGATTGTGGGGATTGCCTATTTAATGGGCTTGTCGATCGCATTTCCTCTGGGGATAATTTCAGCCATCAAAAGATATTCTGTTACAGATCAAATAATAACGACGATCGCTTTTCTAGGTTTTTCAATTCCTCCTTTTTTTACAGGATTATTGTTTATCATTATTTTTAGCGTTCAACTGGGTTGGTTTCCTTTCATCTACAACAGCACTTTAGAAGTAACAGATTGGCAAAGTTTTATCGCTCAAATCAAACAATCTATTATGCCTGTCTCGGTTTTAGCCTTGTATCACGCAGCGATTTTGATGCGTTTTATTCGTTCGGCGGTTTTGGATGAATTAAAACAAGAATATGTCAAAACCGCCTTTTCTAAAGGATTGAGCAAGTTTGCTGTAATCAAAAACCACGTCTTACGCAATGCCATGATTCCTGTCGTAACTTTGATTGCTCTAGATGTTCCTGCAATTTTTACAGGGGCATTAGTTACAGAACAAGTATTTCGTGTTCCTGGTAGTGGTGCATTGTTGATCGACTCTATTTATCGTAGTGATACTCCTGTAGTTATGGCGATCGCATTTATTTATGCAATTTTAATTGTATTTTTCAATTTAATTGCCGATTTGGTTTACGCTTTACTAGATCCCAGGGTTAAATATTGACACAGTTAGCTATAGGTTTATTTTGTTACCTAGACTACCGAGTTGTCTTTACAATAAAGTAAAGAGAGATAACAAAAATATCAGTACAAGTGCGATTGCAATTATTCAAACAAGCTAATATCCAATTACTTTGAAATTAAAAGCAAGAAAATATAACAAAACACTATGGATTTAATAGCATTAGAGAGTTTATTAGATAACACCTCATTTGGGGTATTGCTAGTTACCATGCTGATTTACTGGGGCGGGGCTGCATTCCCCAATTTGCCTTACCTAGCAACCTTAGGAACTATAGGAATGGCGATCGCCAATTTGTGTATGGCTACCCTGTTGGGTTCGCGTTGGTTGGAAGCTGGCTATTTTCCCCTTAGCAACCTTTATGAGTCTCTGTTTTTTCTCGCTTGGGGTATCACCACGATGCACTTTATTGCTGAGAGAATGAGCCGTAGTCGTTTAGTAGGAGTAGTCACTAGCCCTGTAGCGATGGGAATTACCGCATTTGCTGCGTTGACTCTTCCTGTAGAAATGCAGGAGTCTGCGCCTTTAGTACCCGCCTTAAAATCCAACTGGCTCATGATGCACGTTAGCGTAATGATGCTGAGTTACTCCACTTTAATGGTAGGGAGTGCGATCGCTATAGGTTTTTTAATCATTACTCGCGGGCAAAAAGTAGAGCTAAAAGGTAGTTCGGTAGGGACTGGCAGTTTTCGCGATCGCGTTAAGCAAAAAACAGTCAAAACGACTCCTGAAAATGCTTATGCCAGCACTTCTAATACTGGTAGCACTGCCGAATTAGACTTGC
>CAKZYI010000601.1 GCA_937884735.1 uncultured Pleurocapsa sp. | reverse complement strand
GAATTTGATAACCTTAATCTGAAAACATATATTTTTTGGCGTTGCTGATCTTTAATTGGTAACGCCAAATTTTTAGGTTGTGCTTTTTTTTATTCTCACCTTACTGTCTCGTCGTTAGTGAGTTAAGAAACGGCTTATTTTAAAAACAAATGAACTATAAGCTAGATTTGCGCTATTTTAAAGCTAGTTAATATTAAACGTATATATAATGAGCTTGTTTAATCTACAGTCGCCCTTTGAACCCCAAGGAGATCAACCAAGTGCGATCGCACAATTAACAGAATCATAGCAACATAATAACCGTTTCCAGACTTTACTGGGTGCGACGGGTACGGGTAAGACATTTTCGATCGCCAATGTAATTACCAACGTGCAGAAGCCTACTTTAGTACTAGCTCATAATAAGACTCTTGCAGCGCAGTTATGTAATGAGTTGCGGTTATTTTTTCCTGACAATGCAGTGGAGTATTTTGTCAGTTATTACGATTACTATCAGCCAGAGGCTTATATACCCGTTAGCGATACTTATATAGAAAAAACAGCATCAATTAATGATGAGATTGATATGTTGCGTCACTCTGCCACGCGATCGCTTTTTGAACGAAAAGATGTGATTGTAGTAGCATCCATTAGCTGTATTTATGGTTTGGGAATGCCCGCAGAATATCTCAAAGCCGCCGTACCTCTAGAATTGGGTAAGTCAATAGATCAGCGGGAATTATAGCGGGATTTGGTTACAGTGCAGTATTCTCGTAATGATATAGAACTCGAACGAGGACGGTTTAGGGTAAAAGGAGACGTATTAGAGATTGTCCCTGCTTATGAAGATCGCATAATTCGGATTGAGTTTTTTGGCGATGAAATTGAAGCTTTGCGCTACGTTGATCCTGTTTCAGGAGAAATATTGCAGAGTATGAATAATGTTAGTATTTATCCTGCTCGTCACTTTGTTACTCCTCAAGAGAGATTGGAAGCAGCCTGTTTAAATATTAGACAAGAATTAGAAGGGCGTTTAGTTGAATTAGAAACAGAAAATAAATTATTAGAAGCCCAAAGATTAGAACAACGCTGCCGTTATGATTTGGAGCTGCTACAGGAAGTAGGTTACTGCAATGGCGTTGAAAACTATTCGCGTCATTTAGCAGGCAAAAACCCAGGCGATCCTCCAGAATGCTTGGTAGATTATTTTCCTGATGATTGGTTACTAGTTATTGATGAATCTCACGTTACCGTACCCCAACTTAGAGGGATGTATAATGGCGATCGCGCAAGAAAGAAGGTGTTGATCGAACATGGCTTCCGACTACCTTCGGCTGCGGATAATCGCCCATTGAAAGCCGATGAGTTTTGGGAGAAAGTAAATCAATGTGTTTTTGTTTCGGCTACCCCTGCAAAATGGGAATTGGAACAGTCAGAGGATAGAGTAGCACAACAAATTATTCGCCCCACAGGAGTAATCGATCCAGAAATATTAGTTCGCCCTACGGATGGACAGGTAGACGACTTGTTAGGAGAAATTCACGAACGAGTTCAGAAACAAGAACGAGTTTTAATTACTACCCTAACTAAAAAGATGGCAGAAGATCTTAGCGAATATTTTGCCGAACGAGGTATTAAGGTTCAATATCTACATTCTGAGGTTAAATCAATCGAACGAATTGAAATATTACAGTCTCTTAGAAAAGGTGAGTTTGATGTCTTAATTGGGGTTAACTTATTGCGGGAAGGTTTGGATTTACCCGAAGTATCTTTAGTGGCAATTCTTGATGCTGATAAAGAAGGATTCTTGCGATCGGAAAGTTCAATCATTCAAACAATTGGTAGGGCTGCAAGACATATCGAAGGACAGGCTATTTTGTATGCTGATAACTTAACTAAAAGTATGGCAAGGGCAATTGAAGAAACAGAAAGAAGACGTAATATTCAAGTTGCTTATAACAAAATGCACAATATTACCCCCAAACCAATTATTAAAAATGAGGAGAATTCTATCTTGGCTTTCCTTGATATTTCTCGTCGCTTGAGTTCGGAACAATTAGAAGAAGTTTATGAAAAATCTTATGACTTACCTTTAGAAAAAGTACCCGAACTAATTGAACAGCTAGAAGCAAGAATGAAAGATGCAGCCAAAAACTTGGAGTTTGAAGAAGCTGCAAAATATCGCGATCGCATTTTAAAATTACGCGATCGATTATTAGGACGTAGTAAGAAAACTATTTAACCCAAAACATATTGTAGGGTGGGCATTAAATTAACTAATTGCTGCAATAATAACATTGCAAAATGCCCACAATCAAAGTTAGTACTGAGATATAAGAAATCATTAATATATTAAATTAATCAAATTAATTAATAAGTAAACATCTCTTGAAGAACAGATAAAACAGCTTTTAATTCTTTAACTGATAACTTACCTAGTTTTGCTAATAAACGCTTTTTCTCAACAATTTTAATTTGGTCGAGCATTATCTGCCCTTGCTTACCATCAAAGTTTATTCCAACTCTGCTTTTATAACTTTTCTGCTTAGTAGTCATAGGGGCAATAACTACCGTTCGGATATACCTATTCATTTCGTTGGGAGAAATTACTATGCAGGGACGAGTTTTCTGAACTTCTGAACCCACCGTAGGATCTAAACTGATTAGATATACTTCTCCCCTACTTACCATTCCCAATCCTCATCATATTCCGTGGAAATAGTACCGTCTATTAATAATTCGTCGTCTTCATTAGCTGCCATTGACTGAAAAGATTCTGACCATCCTTCTCTAACAGAATGGTTACTCAAAACAAGATTTCCATCTTTAATTTTCATTTCAACTGAGTTTGTGAATCCACATTGCTCCATAATTGTTTTAGGAATTCTGATTCCTTGAGAATTACCAATTTTGATAATGTCAATTTTCATATCTAGCTACAGACAAGTATATACAATGTAATTACTTTTATTTTAACATCATAAAATAACCTACTAATCCTCCTTGCTCCTTGCTCCTTATTCCTCATCCCTTATAAATATGTCCGACTCCCAAGCTATCAATCAAGCCGTTGCCAAACTCTACAACACCTATCCCTTCCCCCCCGATCCTCTTTCGGATCTAGAACCTCCTGGGTATAACTGGCGTTGGAATTGGATGGCAGCCTATAGTTTTTGTACGGGAATGAAGCCTACTACTCAAGATATTCGTATCTTAGATGCTGGTTGCGGTACAGGTTCGGGTACAGATTATTTAATTCATCAAAACAGGGGTGCAGAAGTTACTGCGATCGACTTAAGTGAAAAGGCTTTAGAAGTAGCCCAAGAGCGTTGTAACCGTTCGGGAGTAATAGCCAAGCACGACAAGCCAGTCAATTTTTACAACCTCAAATTAGAAGAAGCAACGACTTTAGAAGGGGAGTTTGATTTTATTAATTGCGTCGGCGTACTGCATCATTTACCCGAACCTGACAAGGGTATTCAAGCACTAGCCAAAAAACTGAAGCCAGGTGGTATTCTACACGTTTTCGTTTATGCAGAATTGGGGCGTTGGGAAATTAGTTTGATGCAAAAAGCGATCGCTTTACTCCAAGGGGATAAACGAGGAGACTATCGTGACGGGGTTAAAGTAGGCAGAGAAATATTTGCTAAATTACCCGAAAATAACCGTCTTGTGAAGCAAGAAAAAGAAAGATGGGCGTTAGAAAACTTCCGCGATGAAGCTTTTGCAGATATGTACGTTCATCCCCAAGAAATTGATTACAATGTCGATACTTTATTCGATCTAATTGATGCTTCTGGCTTAGATTTTATGGGCTTTTCTAATCCAAAATATTGGCAACTAGATCGCCTTGTAGGTGAATCCGAAGAATTGATGTCTCGCTCAAAAGATTTAAGCGATCGCAAGTTATATCGTTTAATCGAACTACTAGATCCAAATTTGACCCACTACGAATTCTTCCTATCCAAGCCACCTTTAGATAAACAAGATTGGTCGGATGATACAACTTTAAATAAAGCCATCCCCGAACTTCATCCCTGTATGCAGGGATTTCCTAGCATGAGCTTTCTCAATTTTGAATATCAGATGGAAAAGCTCTCTGATGATGAGTATGAATTTATGACTGCCTGTGAAGACAATAAGCAAAAAACAGTAAAAGACATATTAGCTAACTGTCAGTTGGATTTAGAGCAAGTGCGATCGCTTTTTGATAGGCAGTTAATAATTTTGAGTAACAATCAAACGTAGGGTGAGCAATAATTCTACAAAATAAAACACCGCATTAATTTAATACATCTTGCCCACCTTCAGCATATTCTAAAGAGATATTCTGCAATCTTTTAGATTAAAGCATGTTTGCGATCGCATCAAATATAATCCAATCAACCCTTAATGTACAAATAAATATTAAGTAAATAAATATTAAGCTTACTGTTGAGAATGAGCTACGATTTTACTAATAGTTCGAGAGCATGATAATATGTTGAACAACTAAACAATAAAAAATGACTATGTTGGGATGTTGTTTGCTTTTTTAGCGATCACAAAAATTCATAACCGCCTAACTCTACACACAAAGGAGGTTATGAAGCTAGAAAGAAGGGATAAAAACGAACTCTGTGGAAAACTATTAATTTCTCTTATTGAATAAGCAACTGTACCGATTGACCATAAAATGAGCAGGTGCATAAAGATCGCCTATTCTGAAAATAGGAACAAAGCGATCGCAAAAAAAATTTATCAAACAGGCTTTGATTGCAGATTAAATTCAAACCAATAATAAACACTTAATCTAACAAGGACATCTTGATTATTTACGGTGTTAATTACCTATAAATTCACCAATAGAACTCGATTTAGAAAATTTTAATAATTGTTACTTTAGCGTGATATGATTCTTGTTGTCTGGACTAGGGTAACGGTAGATTGGAGGTCTGGCTTGTTATCTCCCAAGCAACAAATATATAGAAAAATTATTCTTGACTATTTAGTTGTGTAGGTGATGACAAATCAACCAAAGAAAAACTGTAACTCCAGGCATACATTCAGCATGAGCCAAAGTTGATTAATAACGATCTAATCTAGTCTAACAACCAACTTGAACCAACGCCAATAACTGAAGAAAATCAAAGTTCAGTAGATGAATCTGCGATCGTAGATGATTCCATGACAGAGTACTATCAGCTCAAGCAAAACTTGCTGATGGTTACTTTGGGACTGACGGCGATAATCTTTGCTTCTGTATGGATTACCTATACATTAAACACTGCTCTTAACTACATGATAGGAGCTTGCGTCGGCATAGTTTATCTCGGTATGTTAGCTAGAGAAGTAGAAAAAATTGGCTCAAATAAAAAAGGTGTTGGGTCAACTAGACTCGCATTAATAGCTGGTGTAATTATAGTTGCTACTCAACAGCAACAATTGCAAATCATACCTATTTTTCTCGGTTTTTTGACTTATAAAGCTGCGATTATTCTTTACGTGGTACAGACAACCCTAATGCCAGCGGAAAAATAAGAAAAATGCAATTGTAAAACTATTTTTGAGAGAAAGGTTGCAAAGCGTGATATCAAGGGAAAAGTCCTAATCATGGAAATTTTAAATAATTTTAATTCTTTCGTATCATTCCCCTTGGCTTCACTAGAAGTAGGTAAACATTTTTACTGGGAAATAGGCGGTTTAAAATTACATGGTCAAGTTTTTCTTGCTTCTTGGGTAGTAATTGCTATTTTGGTAATTGCTGCTTTTTTAGGGTCAAGAAATATCCAGAGAATTCCTAGTGGCATGCAAAACTTTATGGAGTATGTACTGGATTTCATACGGAGTTTGGCAAAAGATCAGATTGGCGAAAAAGAATATCGTGAATGGGTACCTTTTGTAGGTACATTGTTCTTGTTTATTTTCGTGTCTAACTGGTCTGGAGCGTTAGTTCCTTGGAAATTAATTGAGATTCCCGATAGCGAACTGGCTGCACCAACCAATGATATCAACACCACAGTTGCTTTGGCTTTATTGACTTCCGTGGCATATTTTTATGCAGGAATCAAGAAAAAAGGCTTAGGCTACTTTGCAGGATATCTCGAACCAACGCCAATTCTTGCACCATTTAAGGTTTTAGAAGATTTTACAAAACCTTTGTCCCTAAGCTTCCGTCTTTTCGGAAACATCTTGGCAGATGAATTAGTAGTAGCAGTATTGGTACTGTTAGTTCCTCTTTTCGTACCCCTGCCTTTGATGGTTTTAGGACTATTTTTGAGCGCGATTCAAGCACTTATTTTTGCTACTCTAGCTGCTGCCTATATTGGTGAAGCTTTAGAAGAACATCATTAATAAGCTTTAGGTATTTAATATCTATTTTCTCGTGTCCGTCTTGGGTCGGTCGTCACCCGATACATCGCAAACTTCAATCAAGTGTGCGATCGCTATAAAAGCCGATCGTTTTATTTATCTGTAAACTCACATCTAATTTAAAGGAAAAAAACATGGAACCCTTAGTTGCTGCTGCTTCCGTAATCGCTGCCGCTCTTGCTGTAGGTTTGGGCGCAATCGGCCCTGGTATTGGTCAAG
>CAKZYI010000600.1 GCA_937884735.1 uncultured Pleurocapsa sp. | reverse complement strand
GGTGTAGACTTTCTCAATTCTCCATTCCGCCTTTGGATACGCCAACAAATGGTCAAGGGAGCAAATGCCTATTTAACCAATACCCAAAAAGGCAAAAAATATTTAGTTGATGTTCTGCAAGCCCCTAAAGAAAAGGTATTTGCCCATCCTTATGAAATACCCGATGCCAAATCTTTATTGGATGAAGATGAAAAGCGATCGTACGACATCTCAAGTTCGGCATCTAAACCCATTTTCTTGTTTGTTGGACGTTTGATTCCCCGCAAAGGCTTATTGCTGTTGCTCAAAGCCTGTCTGCACCTACAAAACCAGGGAAGGGATAACTATAGTTTGCTCGTGGTTGGAGACGGCGAACAACGCGAAGAATTGGAAACCTTCTGTCAGGTCAACAATTTAAATAATATCGTTCAATGGCACGGTCGAGTAGATTCTCAGCACATCAGCTCTTACTTCAAAGCTGCTGATGTTTTTGTCTTACCCACCTTAGAAGATACCTGGGGGGTGGTAATTCCAGAAGCAATGCTGTTGGGCATGATTGCCAACGGTAAAAATGGCTATATATTTGACCCCAACCATACCGAGCAGCTAGCCGAGTTGATGGAGCAATTTATCGATCGACCTGATTTAACCGCAGCTATGGGATCTAAATCCAAACAGTTGATGACTGCTCATACCCCAACCATCGCAGTCAAAATGTTAGAGAAGGTAACTCAATGCGCGCTGAAACAATAGACTTGCATGAATCAATGCGAGCGATCGAAAGTAACAAGATTAGTAGTCATAAAAGCATTAAATATCGATTGGAAAAAGTCCTCAGATGGATGCAGATGGACGCAGATGGACGCAGATGGATGCAGATGGCTTATTTGGTTTTACTTCAATTGCTTTGATTTTTGATTTTATCTTGATCGCAACTTTTGGCTATTCATCTGCAACCTATTTATTTTAATCATCTAAATATTTATGCAAGAAGTTTAATGAACCAAATAATTTCCGATTCTGGTGTCAAGCCCAAGCAGGTTGCTATTTTCACTCACGGAATCAAGCGAGGTCCTTTTGCCAGACTGGGAACAACATTATCTAGGGGGTTTCAAGAAAGGGGTGTTGATTGCGACTTAGTTATTCTACAAACTACCCCAGCCCAATTAGCTAAATATCCCGATGTCAATGTCGTCCCTCTTAATGTCAAACGGGCGGCATTTTCTTTATTACCTTTGGTTAAATATTTGCGTGACAAACAGCCAGAAATTGTTTTTGCCATGCCTTCTTATTTTAATCTCATAGCAATCTGGGCGAGAGCCTTAGCTGGAGTTCAAAGCAAAATTATTATTGGCGAACATAATATTTGTAGTTTGGAAACCAAAATAGAGCAGGGTGAAAAATTGAAAATTAGATATTTACCTTTATTAATGCGCTATGTCTATCCTGCTGGAGATGGCTTAATTGGGGTATGTGGCGATACCCTCAAAGACTTAGCCACCGAAATGAATATTAAACCCGATATTCCCTTAAAGGTGATTCCCAATCCGATCGATGTCAAACAGATTCAGCAGCTAGCTCAAGAATCCTTAGATTGTCCCT
>CAKZYI010000599.1 GCA_937884735.1 uncultured Pleurocapsa sp. | reverse complement strand
GGGACAAGAGGAGCGTAGTTGGCTCGGCTTTCTGCTTGGGCAGTGGCACGCAACGCACCCATAGTATTGCCGTTGTATGCCCGATAGCGAGAAATAATTTTATAGCGTCTTGCTCCTCCTGTTTGGGAATGATATTGACGCGCCATTTTAAAGGCGGTTTCATTGGCTTCCGAACCACTATTAGAGAAGTGAACTTTGCCCTCAAAGTCTAGTAATTCTATTAGTTTGCCCGCCAGTTTAATCGCGGGGGAATGGCTCATTGATAAGGGGAAATAAGACAGTTCTACAAGCTGTTCGTAGGCTGCATCTGCCAGTTCTTTGCGTCCGTAACCAATATTAACGCACCACAATCCTGATATCCCATCTAAGTATTCTTTTCCTTCACTATCCGTGACATAGCAACCTTGCGCTTTATCCATGCGCTTGGGCGGGTTGCGCTCATATTTTTTGTGCTGCACCATTGGATGCCAGAGTGACTCTACATCCATTTGGGTTAGATCGTCTTTATGGGGTGGCGAACTTACTTCTGATTTAGTTAATACAGATTCTTTAGAGCGATCTAGATCTATATTTAGCATGGCATTGTCTCCTCTTAATTTTTTTTAGGTTGTTACTGTGGTTGAGATTTTATAAATATGCGATTCGTTAGGCTAAAAAATTAGCCCTGTCGCAAGATTTGGGCACAGACGCAATTACTCATAGGGATCTGTCAGCTAGAAAACTAGCCTCACCGCAAATTGGCGATACTGTGCTGATTTAAAAAATTATTTTGTAGAGTAGCAGCAGATATATCTGTCTGAAAAGCCATATTCAATCGAGCATTCATCCACGTGAGTTATCCCATGAGAACTTGCTACTTGCTGCTATCTACTTACAAGTTGGTCGAACCAGCACCACTTCTATTGATCAGGTGCTTGTGCAGTCTGCCATGCTTGATGTACAGCCGTAAGGGAGTATGATTATTGCAAAGACATTGGTGAGACACGGCAATAAAACCCGAACTAAAGTGAACTGAAAATTTGTAATGCAACTTTATAACTAGAGCATATATAAATTTAATAACGCTTTATGTTTGCAGTAAACATTCTCAAGGTAATGTCATGAAACCTTAAATGCTCTGATTGCGTTCAAACTTATAATAATGTCTGTTTGAGTTCAATGTTTTGGTTAATATTGAGTCTGATTCAATCAATATTTAAAACTCCATGATTCTTGAGCCATTGCTTTTGTGTCCAACCTAATCCTTTGACATCGGTAAAAATTGCTACCTGAACTAAACATCGGCTAAAGTCTAATGCTTCTAAATGAGCTTTTTCTAGATTAGCCTGTCGTAAGTCAGTATTCTCTAGCTTTGTACTATTCAAAATTGCTCCTTCTAACCTGGCTCCGAATAACGATGCATGGCTCAAATCAGCCTGGGTTAAATTAGCTTGGGTAAGATCTGCCAGCTCAAGCTCTGCCCTTTTGACTATCGCCTCAGTTAAGTCAGCATTTTTTAGATTAGCACCAACTAAGCTAGCTTTCCTTAGATCGACATGTCTTAAATTTGCCCGTTGTATGTCAGCTCGATCTAAAGTGGCATTTTCAAATGTGCTATTGGAGCAATTAGCCTCATTTAAATTGGCGTTGAAAAACTCTGTTTCTCGAAAATTACTGAAAATCAAGTTAGCTTTTACTAAAGTTGCCCCCATCATCTTAGCTTTGAAACCGCACGCTCCTTCT
>CAKZYI010000598.1 GCA_937884735.1 uncultured Pleurocapsa sp. | reverse complement strand
GCTATGTTGGTTTCTTCTGGACTATTGGTTGGTGCTTTGGCCTGGATTGCTAAATTTAGTACCGAAAACGGTAGTATGGGCTTGGGCATAGGCATGGGTAAAAGTAATGCTAAGGTCTATCAAAATGGCAAAACAGGCGTTAAGTTTTCCGATGTAGCGGGGGTAGATGAAGCCAAGCAAGAATTGCAGGAAGTAGTCGATTTTCTACAAAATGGCGATAAATATCGCAAAATTGGCGCAAAAATTCCTAAAGGGGTGTTACTTGTAGGCTCTCCAGGGACAGGTAAAACTCTACTAGCTAAGGCTGTAGCAGGTGAAGCGGGTGTTCCTTTCTTGAGTATGTCTGGTTCAGAATTTGTGGAACTATACGTCGGCGTTGGTGCCTCAAGAGTAAGGGACTTGTTCGAGCGAGCCAAACGCCAAGCACCCTGCATTATTTTTATCGATGAATTAGATGCGATTGGAAAGTCTCGCGGCAGCAATCCTAACGGCGGTAATGATGAGCGGGAACAAACCTTGAATCAGTTGCTTACAGAGATGGATGGCTTTGATGGTAATGAAGGGGTAATTTTGATTGCAGCTACCAATCGCCCTGAAATTCTCGATCCTGCCTTGCGTCGCCCAGGAAGATTCGACCGACAGGTATTAGTAGATCGTCCTGACAAAAGTGGCAGACTAGAAATACTTAGGGTATATAGTCGCAAAGTAATGCTGGGGGAAAATGTAGATTTAGAGCAAATTGCTACTCAAACTGCTGGTTTTGCTGGTGCTGATTTGGCTAACTTGGTTAACGAGGCTGCTCTTTTAGCTGCTCGTAATAATCGCCAAGCAGTACTGATGGCAGACTTTGATGAAGCCATTGAAAGAGTTGTGGCAGGTTTAGAAAAGCGATCGCGAATTTTAACTCCTTTAGAACGCCAAACCGTTGCATATCATGAGGTAGGTCACGCTATAGTCGGTGCATTGATGCCTGGAGGGGGAAAAGTAAGTAAAATCTCTATTGTTCCCAGAGGAATGGGCGCATTGGGCTATACAATGCAAACTCCAGAAGAAGACCGCTTTTTGATGCTGGAAGACGAAGTGCGGGGTAAGATTGCTACTTTATTGGGCGGTCGTGCAGCGGAGAAGATAGTCTTTGATAAAGTATCTACAGGGGCTAGGGACGATATTCAAAAAGCTACTGAATTGGCAGATAAGGCTATAACTCAGTATGGCATGAGTAAAGATTTAGGGCCTGTAGCTTTTGCTAAAAACGAAGGGCAGTTTTTAAATAGCAGTATTTCCAGACGTAATGTCAGTGGGGAAGTTACTGCTCAAATAGATCGCTTAGTAAAACAGTATATCGATCGCGGTTATGAAATTGCTCAAGAAATCCTTAAACTTAATCGAGGATTATTGGAGTCTACTACCAAAACTTTACTCAAGCAGGAAGTATTGGAAGGGGAACAGTTAGCAAAAATTCTTACTTTGGTTAAATCACCTGAAGAATTAAGTGAATTCTTAACCAAATAAGTATCAGTTGCTAAAATAGTCGGTGAATTTATCGATCATCGACTATTTTATTTAAACTATATTTAAACTATTTTTTAGACCAAACATATGTAGGCAGCCATCATAAACTCCTGGGGGAATTAGAATTTCTGAATTGGGTATTGAGTTAACAATCTTGTGGCAACAAGATATAAAACCAGCAGTATTATAAAAATGTCTCAATCCTCGACGCGGTATAAAGATTGCGATTTCCGTATTAGATAGCTTGTTTGATAAGTCTTGAGTTAATTGCCAACTGTTTCTATATCTACGTATTATTGAAACTTTATTCTTGTTGGCGATCGCATCTTCAATAATATTCTCTAACTCAGAGTCAAACACAACAAAAGTATTGTGTATATTCAATTTTCTATAGGCTAAAGAGCGATCTACTAAGAAATCTTGTAATTCCTCAATTTTGACTCGTGCAACAGGCTGTTTTTGCGGAGTGATTAAATTTACCTTTTGCATGTATGTTTTTGTTTTAAAACCAAAGCAGTGCTATCTGTTTCAGAAATAAAGATTAACTATTAGTGATCGATAAATTTCAGTTAAATAATTCGAATACCTGACGGCAGAATAATTTCAATTGTTGTTCTGCATCTTCTGTTGGTTGACACTGACCAACACATTGCCAACTATCTATAGTAGAAAACTTCCAGGCTTGACCAACATGACTAAAACCACAGGTTTCTACGCCAATAAATTTTTCTTCTTGTTCGCTGGGATCTTTATAAAAGCG
>CAKZYI010000597.1 GCA_937884735.1 uncultured Pleurocapsa sp. | reverse complement strand
TAGTGGATTATTCTTCAGAAAAAGCAATTCAGACTTGAGAGAAAAACTTTCAACAACATTTTGTGGATCGATATCAAAGCATTTATCAGCAATTTCTGCATGATTTTTAGCTGCTTCTATAATCGATAGCTCAAAATTACTCGACTCAACTAAATTATTCAACATTTCTTGAATAAAAGGCTGAACGCTATAGTTGCAGTAGTCATTGGCAGATAAGGCTCTAAATTGCGAGCTTTTGGTGAATGAAACAGCTTTTTTCATTGGCTTTTTTCAAAAAATATTTGTAATAAATACACTAAAATCATACTTTTCTGAATATATAATCACTTTTTATTTTTCAATACATAGAAATTCAGTAAATATTAACTTTGTTGATTTATAAGTAGTTCAGAAAAGTTCAGGAAAGTTCAGTTATAGTCAAAAACATGTCAATTAGTTAATCTTATTCTTATGAAAAATTTTATTTAAGATAAGATAAGATATTGACTACAAACATATCTAAAGCGAGTATAAATGACTTCAATTCTATATTTCATTCAACAAAGCTTTTCTATCAAAGAATCGGTTAACTATAGTGTTGGCTTAGTGATAATTTGCCTGGTTATACTATTAGCTTTGTGGCTACCAGATATATTAACTAAAGACTAGTAGTCTGGCAATATTGAAATGATTGATAGAAATAGAGCGGAGTGAACAGAGAAAGCATTAAAGTGTTGTTCTAAAACAGCATTTAGCATCGGTCGAGATTGTGCCTAATTTCATCTATGATTCTGAAAATTCCTGCACAGAAAACTTGAAAACTACGAGATTTATTAGCATTAAGGGATAAATAAGGAGAGATCGCCTTAGAAAGTGTACCAGGATAATAGGCTGGGACTAATTTCTTAAGTTCTTGCTTGGCATTATTCAGGAGATCGCGATCGCTAAATTGGATTTGGTTATGTTTTTCTAACTGGGTTTTCAGGTTAGCTTTAAGTTATTGGGTATTTTTAATCTTTACTATGTCCTAACCCAAACCAGTCAAGCGTTGAATTAAATCTAGTTTTAGTTCGGATTGTTTTACACCTATTTTACGTAGTTCAATAATAATAGTAGGGTTATTCTTATAAAGCTCAATTAGAATATTGGTATCGCATAAAATCACTTGTTTTCTTCCTTCCAAGCTTTTTGACGGAGAGTTTCAGCGGTTATTTCTCTATCTTCCTAGATACCAGCAATTTCAAAGAAATCTTCAGACTCTTCACTTTTCTCATCTAAGGATTCAACAAATTGAAATACTTGTTTCTGTTTTTCTGGTGGCAATTGTCGGATCTTATCAATTGCCATTTCTAAAGTAAGCATGGTTAAGAACTGAAAATATCATGAGTTACTTTCAAGTCTAGCAAAGGCTTTATTCAATCGCGTTATAACTATATTTGATGCGGTCGAGGCTGCATTCAAAATCAATTCAATAATCTGTGCTTTTGATCTAAGCGGCGTAGGACGCAAGGAAACGCGCTTGTCGCGACTACTCCAAACTGTCCTGACTGCCCTAATTTTGTCAAGCTTGTTTGTTGAACATTAATCAAGCTGTCGGGCGACTAGTCGGGCAAACAATCCATCTTCTTTAACCAAATCGTCGTATTTACCTACCTGAACAACTCTCCCCGCCTCTACTACATAAATGCGATCGGCATTGCGAATAGTACTCAAACGGTGGGCAATGACTATTCTGGTGGCATTCATACGGTCTAAACTTTCGGTGACAATGGATTGAGTACGGTTGTCTAAGGCACTAGTAGCTTCGTCCATCAGAATAACTTTTGGCTTCAGTACAAGCGATCGCGCAATCAATAGTCGTTGTCTTTGTCCTCCAGAAAGGTTGCCTCCTCCTTCACTAACTACGGTGTGCATACCCATGGGCATCTGCTCAATGTCTTCAGCAAATCCTGCCATTCTAGCTGCTTCCCAAGCTTCATCGAGGGTAATTAAGGCACCACTAGAAATACTCTCAAATATTGAACCATTAGAAGCCCGAACATTTTGCAACACCACCCCTAGCTGTCTCCTAACTGAGGGTACATCTAGTCCTGCAAGGTCTTGTCCGTCGTAATAAACCGTACCGCTAAGGGGAGTTTCAAATCCTAGCAAGAGGCGAAAAATAGTCGATTTACCGCTGCCTGAAGGGCCAACAAAAGCAATAAACTCCCCTGGATATGCCCGAACGCTGACATCTTCTAAGGTCAAAGGACCTTCATCTCCATAGCGAAAGGTAACGTGGTCTAGGGATAAATGACCAGTAAGACGACCAGGACTAGCTTTATCAATGTTAGATTCTGGTTCGGTTTGTAGAATGGGTTGCGCTCTTTCCCATAGGGGAACAATTTCGAGAATATCGGTAAAGGTATTACTAATATCCGTTGCACCACTCAGGAAAATACCAAAGGCAGAATTGAAAGCTAAAAACGTACCTGCATTAAATCCCAACGGATTACCTTTAGAAGCAGCAATCTGAATAAATAAAATGGCAAACCAAAATAACAAAATCGAGCTTATTTCGGGTAGAGCTTCGCTAAAGGTGGAGACAGCATCGTTGATCCGCTGCACTCCAGAGCTTAGTTTGAGTCTTTGACTATATTTGTTTGCCCAAGCAGCAAAAGCCCTTCCTTCGGCGGCGGCAACTCTGAGTTTGGAAACGCCGCCAATCAATTCTACGGTTAAGGAGTTGATCTCACCATCTAATTCTTCTTGTCGCCGCTGCTTCTTGATTAGCAAGCGACTAGAAACAATTGTCACCACAATAGTTAGCACAGCTATGCCAGTAATAATGAAGGCTAGCTTGACACTATAGACAAACATCAAGACCAAATTCAAAAGAGCAAAAATACCGCTCAACAATGTTCTTTGGGTAGCACCGCTCAGTTGTCCTCTTACTTGGCTAACTGCCATCAGGCGCACGAGCAAATCCCCTGAAGAGTAGCGACGGAAAAAAGCAGGACTAAGCTGGAGTAGTCGATCCCAAACTGCTGGTTGGAGGTTACTGTCTGCCGCATTTTCTAATCTCAAAGAAACTATTCCCTGGGCTAACTGAAACAGAGTTTTACCAACGGCTGCGGCTAACAATGCTAGCCCAATTTGCCAGAGTAAAGTGCGATCGCCGTCGGGAATTGCATTGTTGACCAGCATGGCGGTAGCTTGGGGAGATACCATACACAACAGAGTCCCAATAATGCCAAAGACAAAAATGGAAACTAGCTCTAATTCATAGCCTTTGGTCCCGAAGCGGAATACTTCCAGTGCCTTATACATCGCAGGAGGCAGAGGACGATAAAACATGTAGGCTTCAGGAGAAACATCTTCTGCTAAGGTGGCATCAATAGGAACTCTTTGACCAGTGGCAGGATCGAATAAATTGTATTTACTACCCTGATTAAAATAGTTATCCTTATTGGGCAAGAGGGCAATGGGAGAACCATCTTCTAGGCGATATCCCAGCAAAGCATCATATTCTTCTCGCCACCATTCCCCATCCAGAATGACCCTGCGGGTGCGAAACAAAGATGCTCTGGCGATCGCCTCTAGAGGATCTTTAACTCGATTGAGGTCTTCTGCGTTAGAAGGTGGATTGACTCTAATCCCTCGAACTCGCCCTACAGCACCAGCAGCTACCAAAAGGGCATCTCCCCTTAAAATATCTGTCTCTACGGTTTGTTTTTCTAAAACCCTGGCAATATTTCCT
>CAKZYI010000596.1 GCA_937884735.1 uncultured Pleurocapsa sp. | reverse complement strand
TAGTTTATATTCACCAATTCCTCAAATTTCAGGAATTGGGCAATTAAAAATCCCTATAATAAGAAATAGTAAGTTTACCTACAGTGCTAACAAATGGGGATTGAGCAAAAAGAATACCGTCAACGTCAGCAAGAAGTTATGTCTAAAATTGGCGGAGGTACAGCAATTTTTCGGAGTGCGCCATTGGCTACTATGCACAATGATGTAGAGTATACTTACCGCCAAGAAAGTAGTTTTTATTACCTTACAGGATTTAATGAGCCAGAAGCAGTAGCGGTATTTGCTCCCCATCACAAAGAGCATCAGTATATTTTGTTCGTTCAACCCAAAGATCCTGAAAAAGAAACTTGGACTGGCTATCGCTGTGGTGTCGAAGCAGCCAAAGAAATTTATGGTGCAGATGAAGCATATCCCATCGCAGAATTAAATGAAAAGTTACCTCAATATTTAGTCAACGCCGATCGCATTTACTATCATCTAGGTAGTGAGGACTGCTTTAACAATATCGTCATTGCTCATTGGCTAAAACTTATGCGGGGTTATCAAAGAAGGGGTCAAGCACCTTTAGCCATTGAAGATACTCGTCCCCTAACTTTTCCGATGCGGCTAGTTAAAAGTCCTGGAGAAATAGCCATGATGCGCCAAGCAACTAAAATATCAGCAATGGCACACAATCGCGCTCGCGAATTTGCTCGTCCAGGGGTTTATGAATACCAAGTACAAGCAGAAATTGAGCATATTTTCCGTAAAGAGGGAGGAATCGGCATCGCTTATCCTTCTATCGTTGCTTCAGGAGAAAATGCTTGCATTCTTCACTATATTGAAAACGATCGCCAAATACAGGACAACGAATTATTGTTAATTGACGCGGGTTGTTCCTATGGCTACTACAATGGCGATATTACCCGTACTTTTCCTGTCAGCGGCAAATTTACTCCAGAGCAAAAAGCCCTGTATGAAATAGTCTTGGAAGCTCAATTAAAAGCGATCGCCGAAGTGCAGCCAGGTAAGCCTTATAATGAGTTTCACGACATTGCTGTATGTGTTATTGTCCAAGGATTATTAGATTTGGGATTACTCCAGGGAGACTTAGAAGAAATTATTCAAGAAGAAAAATACAAGCCTTTCTATATGCACCGTACAGGACACTGGTTGGGTTTGGATGTTCACGATGTAGGGACTTACAAACACAATGAAGAAGCCTGGCGAAATCTCCAACCAGGTCATATTCTTACTGTCGAACCAGGAATTTACATTTCGCCCTTTATCAAACCCGCCGAAGGACAACCTGAAATTCCCGATCGTTGGAAAGGTATTGGTATTCGTATTGAAGATGATCTGCTGGTAACTGCAGATGGGCACGATATCTTAACGGCTGATGTACCTAAATCCGTTGCAGAGATGGAAAGATGAAGGAGTTTCGCTCCAGTCGTCAGCTATTAGATTATTATTTATTTGATTAAAGCCATCCTAAATAATTTCCGATCGCAATACCAATACCAACTCCCGCCAAAGCACTAAACGCAGTGGGGAGAAATGACCAATCGCTGTGATTGTGAGAACGAGAAGGTTTGGATTTAGAAATTGTAATCATGTTAATAAACTCTTGTTTGAACTGATTACATCCTAAAAATCTTGTAAGTTCGAGGCTGTGATCTTTATGATTGTTGGTTTGTGATTGTTGACAACCTTGAAAATCAATATCGATCGAAAACTAACGCTATAATAGCCGTGAAATTTGAAGACGCATACAATCTATGTTGCCTAACATATTCTTTATTTCCCTGATGGGTTTTATGACTCTATATATCCTGAGAGGAATTGGTATGATTACTTTCATCTCAGGAGGAATTATTACCATCTTATTAATGACTGCTGTGGTATCTGGTTTGAGCTGGGGAATTATTAAAACTAGGAGGTATTAAACTAAAACTGAGAATAAATAATTTTAAGAAGCTTCAGATAAAACGCGATCTACTCTATCCAATTCAATTTCCAAAAAATCATCTACCGTCCAGTTTGCTTTACGCTGCAACATGTGGAGGGGATAGATATTGGCAATGCCTACAACCTGTATTTTTGCCCGTTTTGCCGCTTCAATACCAACGGGGTTGTCTTCAATTGCCAAACATTCAGATGGATGTAAATTAAGTTTTTCAACTGCCAATAAGTATGGAGTAGGTTCGGGTTTGCTCTGCTCAATATCGTCACCTGCGACAATAACGTCAATATATTGGTTTAGTTCAACTTTTTGCAAAATATATTCAACTTCAGACTTGGGTGTCCCTGTTACCAAACCCACTGCAATATTTTGTTCTTTTAGCTGGTTGAAAAATTCTGTTAGATGGGGAGATAAAGTTAGTTGTTCTAAGCTGTCTATTTTTTCTCGATAGGCTTTGTTTTTGCTTGCTAATAATCGATCTAAATAACTATCAGAAAGAATACGCCCGCGATTGGCTAAAATATCTTTTAAACCAGCGCGATCGCTTCTCCCTCTACAATATTGAATATATTCGTCATCATCTGCCCGTAAATTTTCTTTAAGTAAGATATCAGCAATTAGTGCTTGGTTGATTGCTGTATCATCAAAAATTACGCCACTAAAGTCCAAGAAAACTGCTTTTAAACCCATGTATAATTCAACACCTAAGTATAGAAGGTTAAATACTAACCGATTTTACTCCTGTACTTAGCTGATTTGTCCACCAAACATCTTCAGTTAGAACTTTTGTAAAACCCGCTGCTCCCAGCCAAGCATCCAAACTACCTGCGGCATAGTCATTAATATAAGGTTCTTCAAATATTTCTGTCAGCCAAGGTGTTTGACGTAAAACTTTCTGATTACCATCAAAAATGATAACTTGTCCCCCAGGAGAAAGTAAACGGTATCCTTCTTTGAGTATGGCTTGAGCGATATCAGTAGGAGTTTCGTGGAATAAAAGAGAAGCCGTTACCAAATCAAATTCGCCATCTGCAAAATTAGTTGCTTCTGCTAGCCTATGCAGCCACTGAATATTTAATCCCGCCTGTTGTGCTTTGTACTCAGCCATTACCAACATCTGAGGCGACAAATCAAGTCCCACTATTTCTGCATTGGGAAAGGCTTGCTTGAGCATTATGGTAGTCGAACCCGTACCGCAACCGAGATCGATGATTTTGCGCGGATTACCTTTGACAGCTTTAATTACAGCCTCCCTATTCCAACTTTCGCTAGGTGCTAAAACATATTGGGTTACTGGGTCGTAAGTGACTGCTGCACCAGACGTTAAATACCCTCCCTCTACACCATGAAAGTTTTGAGAAAGATAGTATTCAGGATAAACAAATTCAGGAGATGACATGCGATCGCTTTCTGTATCCCAGTCTATATTATCTGATAGCTTTTTTAATTCCTCGCGATCAATTATCAATCCAAATAACGGCTGTAAAAACTTTTCCCAGATAGTGTGTTGTTTGGTAGCCATTGTTAACCCGCAATATAGCTTTACATATTTATTATTACTAAAATTAAATTTAAAGCAATAAAAAAGTTCATAGATAAGTTAAAGACTATGGGAACTTTTGCTGATGAAGGCTGTAAAAGCTTGAATTGTTCGAGAAAAATATATTGAGCTAATAAAAGCCCAGTAATTAGGGTGTGCGATCAATTAAGGTGAAGTTAAATCTAAACCTTAAAATCTAAATAAAAAATAAAATACATTTAGAATGAGGTTCAGAATTTCATTAAATGATTCAGAAAAAACGATCGTGGACTAATTTAGCAAGGGTAGTGTGATAGCTTGTTAGAAAGCTAATCTTAACTGTATTCTTTCAAAAGTATCTTGATGACCATCAATCGCATATCAACTGGAATTTCTGGCTTGGATAATATTCTATTGGGAGGATTGATTGATAGTCAGGCTTATTTAATTAAAGGTTCGCCAGGAAGCGGTAAAACTACTTTAGGTTTTCACTTTCTCGCTGCGGGAGTATCCCAGAGGCAAACCTGCTTATTTATCAGCTTTAGTGAATCAGAAGCTAGATTGCGACGCAATGCCCAACTAATTAAGATTGATTTAGAACAGGTAGAATTTCTTGACCTTAGTACTTCAGCAGATTTTTTTACCGAAGACCAAAGATACGATATATTTTCTCCCTCAGAAGTGGAGAAAGCACCGATTACAGAAAAATTAATTAATTCTATTGAGAAAATTAATCCACAGCGAATTTTCTTAGATGCCATAACTCAATTTCGCTTCTTGGCGACTGACTCCTTTGAGTTTCGTCAGCAAATACAGTCTTTTATGCGTTATGTAGTTGATCGCAATATTACTCTATTGTTTACCTCTGAAGGAAGCGAGCGCAATCCTGATGACGATCTTCAATTCATGAGCGATGGTGTAATTGAGTTACACAGTGCATTAGAGCAACGATGTATCCAAGTAAATAAATTTCGAGGTTCGGGCTTTATTAAGGGCCATCACGATGTTGAATTAAGCGATTGTGGTATGTTGGTTTATCCTCGTTTAATACCTGTAAGCCATGAACGAGAATTTATTTCTGAAGCTATTTCCTCTGGTATTCCTGAGATTGATGAGCTGCTCCATGGGGGAATTGAAAGAGGTACAGTCACCATCCTCAGTGGTGCTTCAGGAGTAGGCAAGTCTACCTTTGGCATGCAGTTTATGAAAGAAGCTGCTGGAAGAGGAGAGCGATCTGTAATTTATGCTTTTGAGGAAGGCATAGCATCTATTTTGAGGCGTTGTGAAGCAATCAGCATACCTGTTCATGCCATGATCGAGCGGGGTACTCTATCGGTGATTTCAGTTGAACCCTTGAAGTATACGCCCAATCAATTTTCTAACCTTGTTCGTCAGGAGGTTGAGGGCAACAATACCAAAATAGTTATGATTGACAGCACATCTGGCTATAAACTATCTATACAGGGAGAAAATTTAATACGCCAGCTACATTCTTTATGCCAGTACCTCAAAAATATGGGTGTAACGGTTATTTTGGTTAACGAAACTCACACGATTGCAGGTGATTTTAGTCTTACTGAAATAGGACTCTCTTATTTAGCCGACAACTTAATATTTCTGCGTTATTTGGAGTTGAACGGCGAATTACGCAAGGCAATCGGAGTATTAAAAAAGAGAATATCCGATTTTGAACGTACTTTAAGAGAATTTAAGATTACAAAATATGGCATTAAAGTAGGAGAACCTTTAACCCATTTACGAGGAATTTTAAGTGGCATTCCTACAGCAATTGATGAATCTAATAAATCAAAAAAACCAAAGAAAAAAAACCTATAACAATCTATAATTTCTTAATTTGGATAGATTGAATTAGAAATATCACTATTAAATCTATCTTCGATAAAAGCAAGCTTAAAATCGATAAATCTGTCTTCACGAAATTGCAATGTCTAAAAATATTGCGAAAAACTATAGCCAGCAAGTATTTTCTGTTTAGTTTAGCTATTCGTGATTGACTGACAAAAAATAAAAATCAATTTGATTGCGAGGAAACTAATTAAAATGACTATAGCTTTAGCTTTAGTAGGAAAGCAAGTATGAAACGAATACTTCTATTGATAAAACATCAACAGAATCGACAATTGCTGGCTACAGCTTTAGAGCATGTTTATTGTGTCCTTGCTCCTGAAGCTGAATCAGACTTCGAAACCGTCGGTAAGCAAATGCTAACTGAAGATTTTGATTTATGCATGATAGATTTTGCTGCAATCCATTTGCTTAGACCCCAAATGCTTACAAGAAGGGAAGCTGAGATTCCCACCTACTTACCCTTTGTCTTTTTGACTACTCGACAAGATATTGGGATTTCAGCAGATCACCTGGAACAATTGATTGATGATATTGTTTACCTTCCTGTAGAAAAAATAGAGTTGCAAACTAAAATTAGAGTATTATTGCGATCGCGGTTTTATTCTCTTCAGCTTAGAGAAACACAAGAAAAACTCCATCAATCTTTAGCTAAAGAAAAAGAATTAAACAAAATAAAATCTAACTTTGTTTCTAAAGTATCCCATGATTTTCGCAACCCTCTTAACAGCATATCGGGGATGGCACAGCTTTTAGAAACTTATGGCAATAAACTTGCCCCAGAAAAAAAGGCGCAAATCCTAGAGCAGCTAAAGCGCAACGTGATTAAGATGACCGAGCTTTTAGACAATGTTTTGCTCGTCAGCCAAAAAGACATGGGAAAACTTCAATTTAATCCCGCGCCTCTAAAGCTAGCCAAGTTTTGTCTTGGGGTAATCAATGAAGTCCAAACAGCATTTAAAAACAAACAAACAATCAACTTTACAGATCGCACAGAACAACAAACATTTAATTTAGATAGCAAGCTACTCGATTGCATCTTAACTAACCTATTGACTAATGCCTGTAAATATTCCCCCAAAAATAAAGCAATTGATTGCGAGATTCGCTCTCAGGATGCAGAATTAATATTTACTATACGCGATCGTGGTATTGGTATTCCCCCAAAAGATATTCCTTATTTATTTGATTCTTTTTATCGCGCTAGCAATGCTGACAGTCATCAGGGAACTGGTTTAGGGCTTGCCATTGTTAAAGAATATGTTGAATTTCATCAAGGCAGTATATCCGTTGAGAGTCAGCTAGAAATAGGCTCTACTTTTGTTGTCCGCATTCCAATCAACAATGATGATTTATAAATTTGGCTTTTCTACCGACAGATGGGGAATTCGACTCCATTCATTCCAAGAGCCATTATAATTTCTAGTTGCACGAGGTTTAAGTAATGCTGAAATTGCTCGAAGTATTTGGATTACAGAAAATTCAGTTAAGCAAGCTTTGAAACGAATGTTTCGTAAGTTAAATGTTTCTTCTCGTACCGAAATGGTTGCTAAATTAACTGGTCGAATATCTCTTTAATATGTTTGCTAACTATTGCAACAAAGACACCAAAAAATAACTAGCAAAATTGTCTTCGATTTTCTTTATAAGCAGCTATTAGCCATTAGCCATTAGCAACGAACTCTGTTCGTTCCAGAGCTTTGCTCTGGGCGCAGCAAAGCTATCGCGCCATTAACAATCAGCTATTTTCAAAAAGATGATTCTATTAGGGGAGATGTGTCGGGCAAATTATTAGTTTTGATGGTGGGGGTTTCTATAAAATCATTTTCATCTAGGGGTTTAATTAAACTATTCTCGCTAGTATCATGAAAATTATTACTAGCAGATGGACTACTGTAATCAATGGGAGTATTACCAACACTTTCTTTAATCAAGCGATCGCTTTCAACCCCAGAATCAAAATTATCGAGGGAGCTATTTTGTTCTGATGAATACAAACTATCATTATAGTTTATCGTGCCGAGTTGATTGGAATAGGTACCAGTAGAAATACCACGAGAATTGGAACTTATTCCCCCCGAACTATTTTTCGCTTGTGGAACAGGAGTAATAACTATATTCTTTTCTCTTTTTAATTGTTCAAAAGGACTATCATCATTAGCCATATCTGATGATTCTTCTTTTTCCTCGGCAATTTCAGTGCGATAAAATGAATACGCTAATCCTCCTGATCCCAACGCTACTGAAAAAAGCATCCCTACGCCAATCAATATTGACAAATATCCTGATTTTTCCTGCATCATAATTTTTGCTGATTAACTTCTCTATTTTTCACCCTAATAAGCAATAGTAAAATAACCGATTATTGTCAGTGAATTAAGCTCTAAGAAATATATTTGTTACGTTGAATTTGAAGTGTTATATGTAGTTCCCTAAAATCATCAGCTAGCTAACAATTATTATTTAATTTGATTATGAAAACCATTGCTATTATTTGTCCTGGTATTCATTCACCTCAATTAACCGAAAGCTTTGTTAAAGCTGTTAGACATATTATTGAGCCAAAAGAATATTTGATTCTGCCGACAGAACAATACGCACCCTATTGTGCGATCGCAATTAAACAATGGCTTAAAAAATACTATCCATCACCAAAAAATGCTCCTAGATTATCTTTTTTTTCCTTTAGTGCAGGAGTTGTCGGTAGTATTATTGCTGCTAATCAATGGCAGTTAGAGGGTGGACAAATAAATAGCTTTATTGCTTTTGATGGTTGGGCAATGCCCTTAATCGGTAACTTTCCCATATATCGCGTTAGTCACGATCGCTTTACTCATGAGACATCAGCAATTTTTGGGGGCGGAGAAAAAGGGTTTTATGCAGATGCAGAAGTAGAACACTTAGAATTATGGCGATCGCCAAATACTTGTAAAGGATGGCGAATTATTGACAACGGTATGAAAGTCAGGTGTTCTTTGCTGGAATATTTAGAATTAAGACATTGATTCAATTTTTCAATCAACTTTTTACTCTTAAAGCCATCAAGGTAGAACTGTTTTTATCACAATTTATGTCATTGAAGACTCATATCTCGACAGGAAAAGCGAAATATTCTATATTTAAAAGCTTAACAGTAAAAATAGCTATAGTTTTTGGTTGCATATTAGACAGCAAAATTTACAATAAATATTAAGTAAGTTATACGGATAGCAAGCGTGGTATCTACAAGCATTCCCCAAGGCTCACACTCAACTCAAACTCCTCAGCGTCGCACAGGTGCGTTTGCCCTGATGGACAGTCTGCGTCTTCACGGCGTTAAGCACATTTTCGGTTATCCTGGTGGTGCAATTCTTCCCATTTATGACGAGTTATATCGTGCCGAAGCGCGGGGAGAAGTCCAGCACATTTTAGTACGCCACGAACAGGCTGCATCCCACGCAGCAGATGGTTATGCTCGCGCTACAGGAAAAGTGGGAGTATGTTTTGCAACTTCTGGGCCAGGAGCTACCAATTTAGTTACGGGTATTGCTACGGCTCAGTTGGATTCAATTCCCCTAGTAGCCATTACAGGTCAGGTAACTCGCGCTGCAATTGGAACAGATGCTTTCCAAGAAACAGATATTTTTGGTATAACTCTTCCCATAGTTAAGAACTCCTATGTAGTTCGTCACGCCAAAGATATGGCAAAAATCGTCGCTGAAGCTTTTCATATTGCTAGTACAGGTCGTCCAGGCCCAGTATTGATTGATGTTCCAAAAGATGTTGGTTACGAAGAATGTGATTATGTACCAGTTAAGCCAGGACAGGTAAGGTTAACGGGTTATAAACCTACAGTGAAAGGCAATCCACGACAAATTAATGCTGCGCTCAAATTAATTAGACAAGCAGAAAAGCCTTTGATGTATGTTGGTGGTGGTGCAGTAGCTTCTGATGCCCATGCTCAAATCAAAGAGCTAGCAGAAAAATTTAAAATACCTGTGACCACTACTTTAATGGGACTAGGTGCTTTCGACGAACATAATCCTCTTTCCGTAGGAATGTTAGGTATGCATGGTACGGCTTATGCCAACTTTGCCGTGAGTGAATGCGATCTCCTAATTGCAGTTGGAGCGAGGTTTGACGATCGCGTTACAGGCAAACTAGACGAATTTGCTAGTCGAGCAAAAGTAATTCAAATTGACATCGATCCCGCAGAAGTAGGCAAAAATCGCGCTCCTGAAGTGCCAATTGTGGGAGATGTCCGTAAGGTATTAGAGCAGATGTTAGAGCGGGCAAAAGATGCCGATCTTGGTTCGGATTCTAATCTGACTAAGCCTTGGCTAGATAAGATAAATCATTGGCGGAGTGAATATCCTTTAGTTGCCCCCCGTCCCGAAGAAGGTATATCTCCTCAAGAAGTAATTGTCGAGCTTGATAATCAAGCACCCCATGCCTTTTACACCACAGATGTTGGTCAGCATCAAATGTGGGCAGCCCAGTTTTTAAAAAACAGTCCTCGTCATTGGATTTCTAGTGCTGGTCTAGGCACTATGGGTTATGGTTTGGCTGCTGCTATGGGAGTAAAAGTTGCCGTTCCAGAAGAAGAAACCATCTGCATTAGTGGTGATGCTAGTTTCCAGATGAATCCTCAAGAATTGGGAACGCTTTTCCAATTTGGAATTAATGTCAAAACCGTCATTATCAATAATGGTTGGCAAGGAATGGTACGTCAATGGCAGCAAAACTTTTTTGGACAAAGATATTCTTCTTCAAATATGGAAGTTGGCGCGCCAGATTTTGTGCTTTTAGCAAAGGCTTATGGTATCAAGGGCATCAGCATTAGCGATCGCGCTGATTTAGCCCCTGCGATCGCCGAAATGCTCGCCCATGATGGTCCTGTATTAATGGAGGTGAAAGTAACTAAGGAAGAAAATTGCTACCCCATGATCGCCCCCGTTAAAAGTAATTCTCAAATGTTGGGATTACCGCAAAAAGAACAGCCTGTTGCTGAATTTACTAACTGTAGTGACTGTGGTACGACCAATCCTGCTGCTAATAAGTTCTGCCCAGAATGCGGTAGCAAGCTCTAGTTAAGTTGACGAATTGCGGAGATAAGATAGTTGACTAGCTAATTTTATTGTAAGATATCAGCTTTCTAATCCTCCCATTCCCTACAAAAAAATTGCGACGAGGGAGACAACATTAAATATTAAAACTAGCTAAATTGTTGGGGACGCTGTTTAGTCCAAGGTTGAATTTGTTCTAAGCTAGATGCTAAAGAAAGAATAGTAGCTTCATCATTAGGTTTCCCCACTAGCTGTACTCCTAAAGGCACATTGTTGTCATCAAAACTTGTAGGAATATTTACTACAGGTTGTCCCGTAACATTAAAAGCGGGACAAGGAAAAATCCAGTTAACAATTTTTTGATAAGTCTCTTCTGGATTAAGTTGTGCCCATTCTCCCACTTTAATAGCAGGATGCATATACGTAGGCAATACCAAGATATCAATTTGAGCAAACAAACTTACTATTTGTCTGGCGAATAACTGTACTTGGGTAGCCGCCTGTAAGTATTCTCCTGCCGTACCAGATTGAGTCATTACCCATTGATTCATCGGACTTAATGCTTCAGGAGGAATACCAGATGCCACCACAGCACTCGCCCATATAGTTGTAAACGGTCGAATTAAAGGGGATAAATCAATTGTCTGAGGAACTGTCTGATGTCCTAAAGCTTCAATATGCTCGATTGTTTTGGTGACTCCTTCCTGACATTCTTGGGCTGGTTCACCCTGGGGGAGTAAAGATGTGACATAGCCAACTTGTAAAGGGGCTAGTTTTTCTTTAGTGCTAGCTAAAAAAGATTTAGTTGGATTAGTTAACCAATAGGGATCTCATGTAATATAACATGATGTAACCTTTTCGGGGGTTGCGGGTCATGATCCAATCATGTTCAATTTAAATTCATTGAGCAGTCATTCTATCATCAACAGCTATGCAGTTAATCCATGTCCTGGAGCTAGACTGATTTGACTATTCTACTAAC
>CAKZYI010000595.1 GCA_937884735.1 uncultured Pleurocapsa sp. | reverse complement strand
ATTAATGGCTCGATTGCTGGGCTGGTAGCTATTACTGCCTGTTGTAATGTTGTGACTACTCCTTTGGCTGCAATTATCGGTGCGACGGGTGCGGTGGTGGCGCAGTTGGTTTCTCAAAGTTTGAAACGATGGGGTATTGATGACGCGGTGGATGCGGTGGCTATTCATGGTGGGGCGGGAATTTGGGGAACTCTTTGTGTAGCTTTATTTGGTCAATTGGAAGCGATTGACTCGTGCTATATTAGTCAGCTTGGAGTACAGTTAATTGGCATTGCTGTAGTGTGCCTTTGGGCATTGGGAGTCGCTTGGCTGTTGCTCAAACTACTTAATTTCTGGTTTTCCTTACGAGTATCTCCTGAAGCAGAAGAAGTGGGTTTGAATGTATCCGAACATCAGGCAAAAACCGATACTTACGAATTGTTTCAAGTAATGGATCTTCAAGCTAGAACTCAAGATCTTAGTTTGCGAGTTCCTGTAGAATCCTTTACCGAGAACGGACATATCGCTACCCGATATAATCAGATGATGGATGCGTTGGAAAAAAATCATCGCCAGTCTGCCGAGTCTTTAGAAGAACTATATGCCGTTACTGCCACAGTTGTCGCCGCAGTAGAGAATAGTAAGTTTTCTCCTGCTGATATTGACAGCTACGCCTCACGTTCTGATGAATTGGGCATCTTGGCAAGATTTTTGCAGCAAATTGCCGAGATTATTAATAGTCAACAGCAAGATATAGAAATGGTTGAAACGAAGCTCAAAACTTCATCTGTTAAGCAGCAGAAGATAATTATTGAAGTTTTAAGCGATCGCTTTGTCGAACTTCCTAATAATATTATCGATCGCATCAAATCTACTCACGATCTAGACGAGTTAAATCAATTATTACAAAAAGCGATCGCGATCGATAGTTTGGATAATTTCAACAATTAGCAATTTTTATAGATGCTTAATTTATGATTTATTACAAATTTCTTGTAAAGATTTGTAATAAATTTCTGTGAAAATACGTATTTTTCCTTTTATAAAAGCAAGTAATTTATGAAGAAAACCAATTAGATGAAGAAATTATAAGGGTCATAGCTAGTCAACATTAGCAATAATTACATGTCACTTTTATTTTATTCTTCTTCAGAATCTTTAATCAAACAAAAGCAGAGAAACCCTTTTTCAGATATTAATCAAATGAGTCAAGGATTTATAAATAACTGTAAAATTAATATAAAAAGACTATCAATAGTCAAAACTTTGGAAAACATTATTTTGGTAGTTATTGCTACTGCTAGGCTATACAGAAACCAGCAGAGTATCATTAAAGTTTCTAAGAAAGAAAAGCTACTTTTAATAGAAATTGATAGTCATAAAGGAACTTCCAAAGACTCCAAAGATGTAAAAAATTATTTTCATTTTTTCTTTGACTTAGTATTACCTCTTTATTATTTAATTAAAAACACTGATGATGATGTAGTTTTTATAGTCAAACTAAATAATCATTTGGATAAAATAAAAACATTATTTCCCAAGCGCGTCATAACTATTAAAAATGATGTAAATGATAATACTAGAGATATTCAAAATGCTTATTGTGTGAAAATGCTAGGCATGAATCCAAAAGTAGTTTGTTTGAGTACAAGATTTTTGGAAAGCTTTAAAAAAGATATTTTTCGTCAACTTCATATTAAAACTAAAAATGATTGTCCGAAAATACTGTTGATTGAGCGTTCTAAACTCAGTCCAAATTTAATTAACCAACCCCTTGACAAGGAAACCCTTGACAAACATACTTACTACAACATAGTTTTCTCTAGGGTAATTATTAATCATGATGAATTAAAATCAAAAATCGAATCCATAGTTGGTTACTATCCTGAATTCCACAATCTACGCCTAGAAACCTTATCAATTCAGGAACAAATGGAATATTTTGATACTGCTACTATTGTAATTGCTCAACATGGAGCTGGATTAACCAATTGTCTTTGGATGAGAGCTAATACAATTTTAATTGAGCTAAATAATGATGATTCTTATTATTTTAGACATTTTCGCTATCTGAGTCGTTGGAAGAAAATTAAATATTTTAATTACAAAACCTCTGATTTACATGCAAATATAGATGTCAATCATTTCTCAACTTGGTTATTGTCACTACCAGAAATAAAATCACAATTAGCAAATGAATGAAATTAATTCTGCCGAAGTCTAACAATATATAAACTATATACTGCTATATCTTTTTTGATATAGCAATACGTATTAATGGTTATTTGGAGCAAAGTTACTAATGCCACAAGCGATCGCTTTTAAAGGGGGGGGGGAGTGAACGGTTACACTTTGATGAATCGAATTTAGTATAAGATGCCCTTGCCCTAGATTGCATTTCTTTGTTTGACTTTTAAATCAAGTTGATTTTATAATCATCTTGCATCCAGTGAAAGTAGGATAATTATCATGAAAGATTTGCTAAATGCGATCGCAAACAGTAGCGTTATGCAACAGATATCTCTTTTACCCCAAGCCTTAGAATATGGGGAATTGGGTATTGATTTTTTGATTGAATGTCTTGATGATGATGAGCTTGAAATAAGAGCAGCAGCCTATAATCTTTTACAAGATGTCGATCTAGAAAAAGCCAAAAATGCGATCGCGCCAGGACTTTTATTCAATCCAGGCGATAAAATTTACTATCTTTATGAAAGTACAATGTGGTTTACTGACAGCCACTATGTTTTTTATCAATTTACTAATGAAGATTTAGTCAGCCATTTATCCACCTATGGAGATTACCAAAATCGTGGTTATAAGATAGTTAGGTTTGACAAAGAAGCTTATATAATTTCTTATGCTCCTCACTACATAGATTATCAACAAGCAAAAGCATCTGCCACATCCTTACAAAACAAAAGAATATTAGAACATAGTATTGCAAGCTTTTATATGGATGAAGATTATGACACAGTTAGATGCTGGTGTGATAAACATAAAATACATAAGAAGGTGAGAAACAACAGCGGGAACAAAATAAGAAAAATGGTTTAGACAAGTTATTTGAATCTGATGATTTTGATGATATGTATTGGTTCACAGTAGAGCAATACTTAAAATCAATCCAAAATCTAGATTTATTAAATCAACTATGGATAGAATTAGTTGGAAATTTAACTGCTGTTCGTGAGGTTTGCTTTCATAAAAGAACTTATCTAACCATCGATCCTTACTACAGTCAAATTTTTGAGCTACAAAAAAGATATATATTTGACGGTGGAGAAGATGTAGATACATATGATAAATTTACATCGAAGGAAACAGAAACAAGCTTTTTACTTGAAGCACTTAACAGTTCTAAATTAGAAACTAGAAATATTGCTTACCAATTATTACGAGGTATCAAATCTGAAAAAGCACAAGAGGCTATTTATTCAAGCATAAAACTAAATCCAGGCGACAAGATATATAGTGTTTATCAAGCAGGGATATATTATACAGATGAGATTCTTTTTGTTCTTCAAGATTATGTAAACGACCTAGAACAACTCTACCTTCTTTTAGAAAATAATCAAGAAAATCTTTATCCAGAGTATAGCCAACGCATATATTGTTATACAAATAAACAACAGGCAGAAGCAACAGCAGAAGCTTTACATCGAAAAACAATTCAAAAAACAGATATTAGCTTTGAATGGCGCAAGGAAAATCCAAATTTTGACCTAAAGCAATGGTGTCTCGACAATAACTTTTCCTATAAAAGTGAATGGGATAGTTGGGATGATTATCAAATAGTGTGGGCAATAAAAGATATTATTTGGATGGATGATGAATTATCAGATAATTTCAGAAGAAGTAGATATATTTATCATCCCAAACATATTGATACTTGGTGTAATGATAATTCCGTTGAGTACGATCGCAATTTAGATAACTGGGATAACTATCGCCGACTTATGGATTATCTTCATCTTCCCAAGAATATTGAATTACTAAGTAAATTTTGGAAAGATGGTACGGGTAACTTTGCCTTTGTTAAAGAAGAAGTTGTGCTGCATAAAGTATACATGGAAATTGGCAAGGAACTAAATAAACAATCTGAAGCTAGTAAATTAATAGCAGTAGCAGAAGAAAATAAAGAAGCTGCTTATAAGTTACTCCTAGAAACATTAGAAAAAAAGCAAATAGATAAACAGTCAAAATCTCGCGCGAGAGAAATTTTACAAAAAGCTGATTGGCAAGAGATTCCTTTTTAAAACTTATCTTATAAATTCTATTGTCAATGAACTGAAAATAATTCTAATTATGGATGAATTACTCAAGGCGATCGCTCTTGCTAATCTCGAACAAAAAGTACTTTTATTACCTCAATTCTTAGAATATGAGAAAAAGGGAATTGAATTTTTGATTGGCTGTTTATGCGATCGCGAATTAGCTATTAGAGAAAAAGCTTATCAACTGCTAAAAGATATTAAAGATGAAAAAGCACAAAAGGCGACCGCGCTAGGGCTTTTATTAAATCCAGGGGATAAAATTTACAGCGTATATGAAGCAGGAATATGGTTTACAGATGAATCGTATTTACTCTTTGATGGTGTTGATTATCTTATAGAAATTTATATTCAAGTATATGGCGATCGCAATTTTGATGAAGGAGATGAGATGTGTCAAAGCAAACGAAAATATTGCTATATAAATAAAACTAAAGCCGAACAAAAAGCAGAAACTATACATCGCAACTCCCTTGCTAAACATAGCATTGGTGATATATGTGGTTTTTACTGGGAAAGGAAAAATCCAGACTTAGATCTTAAGAGTTGGTGTTTAGAAAATAATCTTTTATCTAATCAAGAGTGGAATGATTTACCCAGTCATCAAAGAGAGTGGCGCATTGAAAAACTTATTGGAGAATATCAAGATAAAACTTTAATAGATAGATATAAAAGAAGCAAATATATTTATCATCTAGATTTTGTTGATGAATGGCTTAGAGAAAACCAAGTTAATTACAATTACGACTATGAAGATTGGGATAACTTATTCAAACTTTTAGAGTATTTGGAATTACCAGAAAATATTGAATTACTCAGTAAGTTTTGGAAAGATGGTGTGGGAGATTTTGCTTTTGTGAGGGAAGAAATTGTCCAGCAGGAATCCTATGTAACAATTGAAGAGAAGTTGAGCCATTACTTATTAAAAGATCGAGCTAATAACAAATTGATTGCTAAACCAGAAAACTATGCAGAACAAGCTATCAATTATTTAATTGAGATTTTAGAGAATTGCCATTCAAAACCCAAGCACAAATTAAAAGCCTATCAACTTTTATATGATTTTGATACAGATGCGGCAAAACAATTCATAGCAAAAGGAATTGAAGGAATTTCTGTAGAGTCTATGTTTGAATTAGGAGAAGAGATCGATCTTAATTCGATTAGATTAAGTTGGGATGGAAATCCCAGTTAAATTAATTCTTAATTTAACTACTAAATATTATTAGAATTGAGTTTCCATGAAAGGATTGAGTATAACTGCCATCGGTTTAAGAAGTTTAACTGAATGTTTGGATATTTATCAGACTCTTAAATCGCCTTTAAAATTAGATTATTTAGAATTAGCCATTGGTAGTAAATGCGAAATTAATTCCGACTATCAAAGCATTCCCTTAATTTTGCATGACTCCTGTTTATGCCATCGCCATATGCGCCATAGACTAGATCCACTCCAGCCTAGAACATGGAAAGTCTACAGTGATTTTATTTCTAGTAATAATGTTTTGGCATTATCTCTTCATCCACCATTAAAAAGCTACTGCGCTCAAAAAGAATTGGAAATAGCTATGAAGCAGATGCAGCAGTCATTACAAGTCCCAGTTTATCTCGAAGTTATGCCCAATCCAGAATATTGGTGTTCTAGCAAGCAAGACTTAATTGATTTTCCCTTATTGCTCGATGTATCTCATATAAACATCTGGCATCAGGGAAACGAAACAGCTACCCAGGAAAATTGTCTAACTTTACTTGATTCTTTTACAGTCGGCGCAATACACCTTAGTCACAATCAAGGACAAGCCGATACTCACGATCTTATTCCTAATAATGTTTGGTTTAATAATTATGTAACAGAATGGAGCGATCGCTATTTTCTCACTTACGAAAGTTTGCCCCATGACTACGCTGCTTACGAAAGGCTTGATAAATGTCGTAAGTTTATACCAAACAAATCATAGACTAAAATTCTCAATTAAAGCGATCGCCATAGACAGTTTAGGCAATTTTCTATAGTAATATTTTGTTCTTTAATACTCTCCCTGTTGCTGAATTAGTTTAGCGATTAATCCCGTCCAGCCTGTTTGATGAGATGCGCCGATTCCTGCACCGTTATCGCCATGAAAGTATTCGTGAAATAGAATAAGATCTTTCCAATGAGGATCGTTTTGAAATTGCCCTATATTCCCATATACAGGACGTTTAGCAGATTCATCAGGTAAAAATATTTGGGTTAATCGCCGAGAAATTTCACTGGCGACTTGCCATAAATTTAGCCAGTTATCCGAACCTGTGGGACATTCTACCTTAAAGTCATCTCCCAAATAATAATGAAACTTTTGTAGCGACTCAATTAAAAGATAATTTACAGGAAACCAAATTGGTCCCCGCCAGTTAGAATTACCGCCAAATAAGCCACTGGAGGATTCGGCTGGCTCGTAGCTGACAGTGTGCCCTTCCCCATCTACATAAAAAGTATAGGGATGTTCGTCGTGATATTTAGATAAGGCACGAATCCCATAGTCGCTGAGAAATTCGTTTTCGTCTAAAAGCTTGATTAGAATTTGTCTCAGCTTATCTTGAGACTCAACCCGATCTATAGTTGCATAACAAAGTGCTAACATACGTCTGGCACCTACCCCTGACATTTCCATACAGGCTACATTGCGTTTGAGTTGGGGGCGATTATTAATAAACCATTCCAGCCTCTGCTTAAAATTAGGCAAACGTTCGAGTAAATCTGGTTCGAGAATAGTAACGGCAAAAAGAGGAATCAAACCCACTATCGATCGCACTTTTAATCTAACTCTACTGTCGTCGGGCAGATGTAGCACATCATAAAAGAAACCATCCTCTTTATCCCATAGTTGCGTTGCCTCATCGCCAATATGAGTCATGGCATCGGCAATATAAATAAAATGCTCGAAAAACTTGGTTGCCATGTCTTCATAGACAGAATTTTCTTTAGCCAATTCTAAAGCAATAGTTAGCATATTGAGAGAATACATTGCCATCCAGCTAGTACCATCAGCCTGTTCGATATAGCCGCCTGTAGGTAAAGGCGCGCTGCGATCAAATACCCCAATATTATCTAGACCAAGAAAACCTCCTTCAAAGACATTGTTTCCTTCCGCATCTTTGCGATTTACCCACCAAGTGAAATTAAGCAGCAGCTTTTGGAATACTCTTTCTAAAAAAACGCGATCGCCTTTCCCCGTCTGCTTTTCTTCAATTTTATATACTCGCCAAGTTGCCCAAGCATGAACGGGAGGATTTACATCTCCAAACGCCCATTCATAAGCAGGTAATTGTCCGTTGGGGTGCATATACCACTCACGAGTCATGATATCTAATTGTTCTTTAGCAAACTCAGAATCAACCAACGCCAGAGGTAAAGCATGAAAGGCTGAATCCCAAGCGGCATACCAAGGATATTCCCACTTGTCGGGCATAGAAATAATTTCTGCATTATCTAAATGCTTCCACTGATGGTTTCTGCCCTTTTTTCGCGCTGCTGGAGGAGTGGGATTATTTGGATCTCCTTTGAGCCATTCTTCAACACAGTAATAATAATATTGCTTACTCCAAAGCATTCCTGCAAATGCCTGTCGTTGAATATTCTTTTCTTCTTTGCCCAGGGAAAAAGGCGTTATTTCCTGATAAAATTCATCAGCTTCTTGTTTTCTAGTTTGCAAAATATCGTCATATTTTTTGCCGAAAGGTTGAATTAGATCTTTAACGTCACTCAGACGCAATTTGATTACCCTGGTTTCTCCCCCAGGAATGGTGAAGGCGTAATGAGGCGAAAACTTAGTACCTAATTGTTGAGAATCAATTGCCTCTTGATCTCCATGCACCACATAGTTATTGATGCCGTCTTTAACGTAAGCCGAAGGATTTTTAGTATCAAATAAACGATCGTAGTTAGTTTCATTTTCCGTAAACAATAAAGACGTGCCACCATGCCCTTCTACATCGGCACAATATAGCCATCGATCGCCTATATCTTCATGAGTTGCTTGAATTACACTAAATTTTTGATTGCTGTCATAAACCTTTAAATGAGGCTTGACTGCATCTTTTTGCCAAGACCAAGTATTGCGAAACCAAAGGGTAGGTAATATATGTAGAGGTTTGGTTTCTGTCCCCCGATTATGCACCGTAATCTGAATTGCCATATCTTCGGGAGTATTTTTAGCATATTCAACGAATACATCAAAATAACCATTGCGATCGAAAATACCAGTATCCAATAACTCATACTCCAAATCATGGCGCGATCGCTTTTGATTTTCAACTACCAAATCTGCATAAGGATATGCAGCCTGGGGATACTTATACAGACACTTCATGTAAGAGTGAGTGGGAGTACTATCGAGATAGAAATAGTATTCCTTGACATCTTCCCCGTGATTGCCCTGATTACCCGTCAAACCAAACAACCTTTCCTTTATAATAGGGTCTTGTTCGTTCCACAAAGCGATCGCAAAACACAACCGTTGCTGAGAATCACTAATTCCTGCTATGCCATCTTCTCCCCAGCGATAAGCGCGCGATCGCGCATGATCGTGAGGAAAAAAGTCCCAAGCTTCTCCATACTCGCTATAATCCTCTCTAACTGTCCCCCACTGTCTCTCACTTAGATATGGCCCCCAATTTTTCCATTCTTGGTTTTGTAAACGTTTTGATTCTTTAGACATATTTTTGTAAATTATAGGGCTACGCTGTTTATTAGCTGGTTTGTGGCTAATGGCTAATGGCTAATGGCTAATGGCTGATTGCTAAGAGTTAGTTATTGTTTTTGTTGCCAATTGAATTTAGATAAGCATTTAGTTTTGGTGATAACCCGTCAACAATTGGCTGTAGTTTATTTATCTGTTCTGTAGTTAATAAATTTCTTGAATAAGCTCTTCTTAACCAGTGTCTAGTTTCATTTAACGAACCTCTCGCAATTTTGATAAAACGTCTATTGTCTTGATAGTTGTATCTTCCTTCTCCTTCCGCAATATTTGCCCCAAGGCAGAACGTACAATTTGTTTCCCTACGGTATCTTTAGCAAAAAAATCCCAATCCTGTACAACATTCCATATTTCATCTGCCAACTTTTCCGACAGTTGATAAACCTGTAAGTTTTGAAAATTGGGACGACTCATTTGATTCACTTTTATTAACAAAATCAAATCCTAACTTTTCTGTCAACCATTAACTATTAGCTATTAACTATTAGCCATTAACTATTAGCTATTAACTATTAGCCATCCTCTTAATACCTCTGCCACCGTCCAAGCTTGAGCAAACGCCCCTCTAGAAACAAAAGGCGCATCTCCATCAAAAATTTCACTCAAGTTGCCGACACAACCACCTGTAAGATGGTTTGACATTGGTTCGAGAAAAGATTTGCATATTTCTGGATCTTGATTTATCTTGAGCTGAGCTTTTTCAAACTGACCGATTTACCAGCCCCAGTCAGTACCCTGACGATATTCGCCGTCGCGCTGTAGAGGATTACCGCCATAAACAGGAACATAATTTGGATCTTGAGGAGAAAGCGATCGCAATCCATGAGAAGTTAATAAATAACGCGAGACAGTATCTACCACTTGTTTTTGTTGTCGAGGGTTTAATAGGGGTAAATGTTCTAAATTGGTAACTGGCAAGGACACTGCAAAAATTTGATTTGGACGTAAAGAATCATCATCGCCATCAGGAGTATCCAATACGTCATAACAGTAGCTTAAATCCTCATTCCAAAAACGCTGGAAGCCTATTCTTGTCTTGCTAGCCATCTCCAAATACTCCTTCCCCGACTTACCCAACAAGCTAGCAAACTCTGACATAATAATCAGGGCATTGTACCAGAGGGCATTAATTTCTACGGGTTTACCAATACGAGGCGTAACTACCCAATCTCCCACTTTGGCATCCATCCAGGTTAGCTGTACTCTGGCCTCCCCTGCATAAATCAAACCATCGGAGTCGAGGTGAATATTGTATCTCGTTCCTCGGCGATGCCAATCAATAATATCGGCTAAAGCAGGAAATAGTTCTATTAATAGTTGTTTATCTTGAGTATGAGCATAATAATCGCTGATTGCTTCAAAATACCACAAGCTAGCATCAACAGTATTATATTCTGGAGTTTCACCGCGATCTGGAAACACATTTGGTAGCATTCCTCGATCAATATATTTAGCAAAGGTTTGCAGAATAACTTTTGCAACCTCAAAACGCCCTGTAGTCAGGGTTAATCCTGGTAAGCTAATCATTGTGTCCCTACCCCAGTCACTAAACCAAGGATAGCCAGCTATAATCGTTTTGCCTTCGGCAACATCTGCGATGGAGCGGTTTACAATAAATTGATCTGCTGCTAATACTAACTGTTCGATCCAGTTAGGAATAATTTCGATTTTGCTATTTTTTGAGAAAACATCAATTAACTTTTGCTCTTTTTCTGGCTGATTTTTCCAGTTTGCTGATTTTTCCTCATCTTCAGTACTAGCAACAACAGTTATCGACTCTCCTGCATTGAGAACAACCTTGCAAGTTCCCGCGTACAAATGATCTTCAATACTATTTAAACCTCGATACTCTTCTATAGCTAAAGCAAAATCTTTATACCATTTATTATTGGTTTCCCAAATAGCCCTGTCTTGGTTTTTAAATCCCGATAAAAATAATTTAGCAGCACTGGGAAATGCTTGTACTTCAATTCCTTGTTTTTGATTAACAATTTGATAGTCAAGATCTGTGCTTTGAGTTGTAGAATGGCGATCGCGATAATTAACTAAAGCCTTAAGAGAAAGGGTCACAGGCAAACTACCCCGCAGCATTTTATATTGAATATAAGTCGTGTTTTTTCCCTGGTGCATCCATACTCGCTTTTCAATCGAAGCATCGGCGCAAGCATAAACCCAGACTGGTGTTGTGCCATCTAAGGAGAAACTTTCTATATTCTTATAGCCATGGGGTGCAACAGCACCATCCGCCCAACGATTAGTATGTAGAGGATAAGAGACATCGTTATAGATAACAGTCTCATCGAGCTTGGTTAACATTAAAGTTATATCAACAGGTGGTTGTAAAGTTGCCAACAACAA
>CAKZYI010000594.1 GCA_937884735.1 uncultured Pleurocapsa sp. | reverse complement strand
CATCGCCTAGGTATTTGGGACATTAATTACGAACATTGCTGCTATTTTAGTTCTGTGTCTTTATCCAATGCTTTTGCTAGCTCTGGCTTTCAAGTTACCAATACGAAAGAAGAATATCGCGGTCAATTTTTATGTTTAGAAGCGATTCCTAGTGAGAGCACCCAAAATTCAAATCAACAGCAAACGGTCGCTTTCAATCAACTTCAACATGATATTGTTACTTTTCGTAGCAAGTTTCAGCAAAAAGTTGACTATTGGAGAGCTAAGTTACAAGAAATTGCTCGTAAAAATCAGCGTGTAGTTTTATGGGGAGCAGGTTCTAAAGGGGTTACTTTTTTAAATATTCTTCAAGAACAACAAATCATTGAATATGTAGTAGATATCAATCCCCATAAAGAAAAAAAATATATTCCTGGTACTGGGCAACAAATTGTTTCTCCTAGTTTTTTAATTGATTACCAACCCGACATTGTAATAATAATGAATCCTATATATGAAAATGAAATTAGACAAATGCTAGCAATGATTCCGACAAAACGAAGCAGCAATAGCTCTGTAATTACAAAGGTTTGAGTAATTAGGTTGGGATTTGATTAAAGTAGGCTGTATATCTAACTTGTAAATTTTGTAAATTGCCCTCGAATAGACGAAATCAGAATCAGAATTGTGCTGTTCAACAGCATCCAAGCCGCTTTACCTGTAATTTCAACTTACAAACAATTTAATTATCCAAATCTTGATTTTTTTAGTTATTTTATGCATAAAATAAGTTATGCATAACTTTTGAAATATTGCCAGTTAGATATCATCAAATTTCATCGAGCTAGCTCTGTCTATAAAAGCTAAATATGGTAATCGAGGTGAGGATTAAATGGCTCAACAGAGAATTTTGCTCGGGCAGGTATCCAAAGTCAACATAGTGGAAATGGAAAACAGAAAATGCCTATTAAGATAAGTTATGGTGTAGAGCTAAATTATGCATCTTTCGTTGAGCTATTGCTCGATCGCGCCCAAACCAACCCCGAACACAATATTTATCGATATCTTCACCGTGGAGAGACGGAAGTTGCCAGACTCAACTATGGGGAATTAGACCGTCAGGCAAGAGCGATCGCTGCTTTACTACAGTCTCGAACAAGAAAAGGCGATCGCGTGTTATTGCTCTATCCCCCAGGATTGGACTTTATCAAGGCTTCTTTTGGCTGTATGTATGCAGGAGTAATTGCGGTTCCTGCCTATCCTCCTAAGCCAAACCGTAAGCTTTCTCGTCTAGAGGCAATTATCAAAGATGCTCGCGCCACCCTAATTTTAACCACCAGTTTCCTACTCTCAAGAACTGAAAGACAGTTGGCTCTAGAACCCGAATTAGCAGCAATCCCCTGGTTGACTAGTGATGATGTTGAACCCGAAGCAGCAGCTAGTTGGAATCGAGTAGAGATCGATGAAAATGATCTGGCATTTCTTCAGTACACCTCTGGCTCGACAGGAAACCCTAAAGGAGTAATGGTTTCCCATAAAAACATACTGCACAATTCCGCTTTAGTCCATCAGGCTTATGGACATAGCGTTGCTAGTCGAGGAGTAATTTGGCTGCCGACCTATCACGACATGGGCTTGATTGGCGGAGTATTACAGCCCTTGTATGGTAATTTTCCCGTGACTCTAATGTCGCCGTTAGACTTTTTGCAAAAGCCAATACGCTGGCTACAAGCGATCTCACAGTACCGCGCTACCACCAGCGGAGGACCAAACTTTGCTTATGAGCTAGTCTGTCGTAAAGTCAAACCAGAACAGCTAGCAGAACTCGACCTCAGCAGTTGGGAAGTAGCCTTTACGGGAGCGGAACCCATCCGTGCGGCAACTCTCGATCGATTTACTGCCACCTTTGCCCCCTGCGGTTTTCGTCGCGAAGCCTTCTATCCCTGCTACGGTATGGCAGAAACCACACTGATCGTTACTGGTGGTTTGAAATCAGCAAACCCCATAGTCGAACAGATAGATCCAGTTGCATTAGAACAGCAAAAGGTAGTAACACCCAAAACGGGAGAACCCGCACGGCAAATCGTCGGGTGTGGACAGAGTGCTTCGGGATTAACAGTAGCGATCGCAGACCCTCAATCGGGAATGACTCTTAAAGAACGAGAGATCGGCGAAATTTGGGTAGCGGGAGCTAGCGTAACGCGAGGTTATTGGCAAAAGCCAGCAGAGACTAAAGCGAGCTTTGATGCTTATTTTACTGACACAAAAGAAGGTCCATTCTTACGTACTGGAGATTTGGGATTTTTATCAGATGGTGAACTTTTTGTTACGGGACGAATTAAAGATTTTATTATTATTAGCGGTCAAAATTACTATCCCCAGGATGTGGAGCTGACGGTAGAACAAAGCCATCCCGCTTTAAAACCCAACAGCAGTGCAGCCTTTGCCATCGAGGGCAAAAGTTCAGAGGAATTGGTTGTGGTTCAAGAAGTGGAACGAACTTATCTGCGTAAGTTAGACCCCAAGGCGGTAATCGCAACCATCAATC
>CAKZYI010000593.1 GCA_937884735.1 uncultured Pleurocapsa sp. | reverse complement strand
GTAAACCCGAATCTGGGGTTTCTGGTTCGGTGGGCGTTTCCCCTATATCCGTTAACTGACTCTCTTCATCGGCAAACAATACCGTAGATGATGAGGAATCGGGATCGATTGTATAATCTCCTAAAGTCCCTACATCCGCTAAATCATCCTGGGATACTTCCCCTGGTGCAACAAGCGAAAAGTTAGCCTCTACTAACCCATCAAAGGTTTCAGGTAAAAAGGTATCTGGTTCGTCATTGTCAAAGACATCAATGGTAAAGCTGGCAGATGTCGCCCCTTCATCGATAGTTAGGAAGAAACCCGAATTATCAAAGCTCGTCACAAACAAGTTGGGATTGATGTTCTCGACGGTAGGATTACCCGCAAAGCCTAATAAATCCAAACGGTTAACAATTTGCTCTACATCACTATCAACAAAAACCTTTAACCCGCCTTCTGGTGCTGCTTCGTCTAGTTCAAAGTTAACAGTCAAGGATGTTCCCTGTTCTTCAATCAGAGCATTTTGCTCCCCTGAATAATTGGTGGAAGTGGAAAGACTTACTTGAGTCACTATTAATACTCCTATAGATATGGATCGTCTCGTTACAGTGCAGACGGTAATAGGGTGTAGGGTTCGTATGAGTCATTAAGATGGTTAACCGCGTTATCCTCTTCTGCCCTCTTTTTACGAAATTGCCTTCTGCTTAAAAAACATTTAAGCTCCTATATTGACTGCCTTATGTATCGCTAATGAGATCTGTTCTCAGTAATCATACGGAGTTTTGTTACGGTTTTTTTTCACTAAACCGATTATTTTTTTCACTAGACCGATTTTTTTAAAGACTATGTTCAACCCGTGCTAAGAACTAAAAGCTAGGGCTTCGCCCTTTATCTACAAGCTTTTTGATATGTTTTAGGACCAATTCCGAACTTGCGCTTAAAAGCTGTGGAAAAATAACTAGCCCGATTGAAACCAACTCGATATGCCACTTCTGCGACAGTAATATCTTGCTCTGCTAATAGTTGACGGGCAAGCTCCAAACGATGCGATCGCAGTACGCCAAAGACAGTAGTGCCAAAACAATGATGAAAACCCTGCCTTAACATAAAGTCGTTTAAACCTACTTGGCGTGCCAACTCTTTTAAAGAGGGAGGATTACTTAAATCTTTTAATAAAATCTCTTTCGCATAGTAAATGCGCTCCAATTGGTCGGGCTTGAGGAAAACCTTTTTTGCTTGTGACTGCCTAATAGCTACTTCATGGTCTAGCACCAGTGCTACAAGCTCGATCGCCTTGCTTTCTAATTAGACTCTTTAGATCGTACCTTGGTAGGGACAACGCAAAATCTGTTGTAGCACCACATTCATCATCGGCGTAGTGTCTCCAGCCCGCAGATAGTAAGTTTCTGGAGAAGACTTAACTATATGCTGAAGCTCGAAGGGTAGCTCCCCTTCCCTAGAAGCTGCAAAAGAGCGCAGTACAGATGGCAAAACTTCAATTTCTAAGAAAGAATAGGTTTCTACAGCTAAGAAGTCAGCAACGGCTTGAAGAGTTAGTCCATTGCCTCTTAAAAGGTACTTGCCGACAGTAAATGGTAGAGTGGTTTCACCATTGGGAGAAGTTACTAGCCATTGCCCATTTCCTGAAAGCGTAAAACAAAACTTAACATAATGCATTTTAAGCTCAGGAGGGTAAATCATTTTGATACACTCCGTCGGTTGATGACGATAAATTGTGATAAAAATACCTTCTCTCAACCAAATATTCCGCCACCATCCCTGAGAAATTCGGGCATCAAACTTCTGGGTAATATCCAACTCATCGGTTGTATCCCATTGAAGCTCTGGTTCTTCGGTATTTTGAATTTTATCATCACAAAATTCTCTATAGGTCAATTTCATCGGCATAGGTGTAACAACTAGCAAGCTTGCTACTAGATCCTACACTTTGTTAAATTCTGTGAGAACTTTAGCATCACTGCTGTTTCATTCTTTTTCGATCGCATAAAGCCCAGACCTAAAACCAAATATTCCAATTATCAACATTGCGATCGCACTACCCAAAATAAGCACAAAAAAACAGCCAATTTTTTTGATGAAATTTGGCTGCTATCATTCCTTAAATTATTGCTAGAAGATAGAAGAATAAGGAATAGAGTTTTATTTACATTTTTCTCTTGAAGAATTAAGCAAAAGCAAAATTATCCTCAGATGCGATCGCATCTAGCCCAACGTCGGTAAACAGTGCTAAATCTGCACCGCTAGCATTAACCAAAATTCCCGCATCGGTATCGGTAATACTGACATCTTCAAAACCGATACCCAAACCAGCAAGACCTATAACGTCTTCATCCGCCGTAAAGTCAGTGATGATATTAGCCGATTCAGGAAGTTCGGCAGAAGCAATCCAAAATTGGTC
>CAKZYI010000592.1 GCA_937884735.1 uncultured Pleurocapsa sp. | reverse complement strand
GCGTAGTTTGATGATGGCATCAAAAATAGCGTCAGGACGGTGAGGACAACCAGGAATGTAAACATCCACCGGTATTAGCTTAGCCACGCCTCTAACAGCCGTAGTAGAGTCGCTACTAAACATCCCGCCAGTAATGGTACAAGCGCCCATAGCAATCACATACTTGGGTTCGGGCATCTCTTCATAAAGACGAACCAAAGCAGGTGCCATTTTCATGGTAACTGTACCCGCAGTGATGATTAAATCTGCTTGACGAGGACTAGAACGAGGTACTAAGCCATAGCGGTCAAAATCGAATCTAGAACCGATTACAGCCGCAAATTCGATAAAGCAGCAGGCAGTACCATACAGCATAGGCCATACACTGGATAGTTTTGCACTGTTGTATAAGTAATCTACCGTAGTTAAAATGACGTTTTCTGATAAATCCTGAGTAACCTTTGTGGGGTTGATAGGATTGAGAATTTTTTCTTTCTGATTTTGTTCAAATATTGGGGAATTCATGACCACTCTAAAGCTCCTTTCCTCCATGCATATACCAAAGCAACTACTAAAAAAGCGATAAATAAGAGTGCTTCAACAAATGCTAGCAATCCTAAGCGATTGAAAGCTACTGCCCAAGGATATAAAAATACTGTTTCTACATCAAAGACGACAAAAACCAGGGCAAACATATAATAGCGGATATTAAATTGAATCCAAGCTCCACCCAGAGGCTCCATACCAGATTCATAAGTTGTTTGACGTTCTGGACCGCCATTACCAGGTCTTAATAGTTTGGAGGCAGTCAAAGCCAGTGCTGGCACTGCGCTACAGATTAGTAAGAAGCCTAGAAAATATTCATAACCGTTGAGAACAAACAATTTTTTGTCACTCCTAGCGTGGATTGTGTATGTTTTTAATTTACTTGTTAACTTTTAATAATTGTAATGGATGTTAGGAGTTGGGGAAGAGAAAAGCGATCGCTTTACTGTTTTGAATTTTGTTTTTCTTGATAATTTTTAGAAATATTTAGTTTTTTCTCCTTCCAACATTGGCATGATATCAACTAATGCGATCGCTATAAATTAAATTAGAGTCTTAGCCTAAAGTTGGCTATAATTATGGATCGTGGAATATAATTGGAGGATAACTATGGCTCGCAGGTGTCAGATAACAGGCAAGAAAGCCAATAATGCAATGGCAGTATCGCACTCTCACCGTCGTACTAAGAAATTGCAGGGTGTAAATTTGCAGTGGAAAAGAGTTTGGTGGGCAGAAGGCAATCGTTGGGTTAGATTGCGTCTTTCTACTAAAGCGATCAATACCTTAGAAAGAAAAGGTATTGGTGCAATGGCGATTGAAGCTGGAATTAATCTAAATAAGCACTAAATTCAGCTTTTGCGATTATTTCTTTTAATTAAGGCTGACTATTAAGGTTCGACGTTTTGTGTTGCGAAATAACCTATTGTCGGACAATAGAATCTTGGGCAGAGAATGAGTAAAACTATTGTTGTCTGAAAAGATAGATTCAGTCGCGCTATTTATGAACTACACCTTTAGATGGGGTGCGATCGCTAAAAGTATTATATTAAATTAATCGCAGTCTTCATTTATAATTTTTAGATTCTTATTACCGCTTAATTGAGTAACAGGAATTTTGATTATATATGTGATGGCTGCTCTTTTACTGTGACAATTTTGAATTCAAATAAAAAGACGTTTACAAAATAAACGCCTTTTTAATTCAAATTAAGCCTAATTAAGCTTGCTTATTCAACTTCCTTAAATTTATCTAACCCACCCTTATACTTACTGGTAAACAGCTGCATAACAGTACGATTTTCGTTAATTCTTACATTAGCCTGAACTTCCATTCCTGGCTGAATATATTTTTTCTCACCATTAATCATCAAGTAGTCTTGGTCTAGTTCTACCTTTGCCACATAGCGGAAAAAGTCATAAGGTGGTTCTGGTTCTAATGCACTAGCACTGATAAATTTGACTTTACCATCAATATCGCCATAATCACTATAGTTAAAAGCACTAATACGTACATCGGTATTAATGCCTTTTCTAACAAAACCAATATCTTTGGGACAAAAAAATATCTCTGCTATTAAATCTTCTGTAGGAACAATCTTAAGAACTGGTGGCGCATTTTGATCTTCGGGAGGAACATAGCCAGGATATGCTCTAAGGTCAAATACTTCCCCTGTCACAGGTGCTTTAATAGTGCGATATTTGAGAGTTTCATTGGCACTAGCAATTTGACTGCCAATTTCGGCAATTCGCTTGTCGTTTTCAACAATACTTTTATTTAATTGAGTATCGATTTCTGAAAGCCGTTTGCGGTTTGCTGCCGTTTGATCCAACAAGTCTTTGCGGGATAGGGTAGTGGTATTGTTTAGTTGCTGTCTGGCTTGAGAAATATCTAAAGTTAATCTTTGCTCTTCTTGCAACAGACGTTGAATTTCAGACTGTAGAGTAGTTACCTGTTGTTGCTGGCGATCGCGTTCTAAGTTACCCTGTTTTAGAGCATCATATATAGAAGCTTTTCTATCATTTTCCCTTTTTTGCTTTCGATCCTCCTGAATATTAGATCGTCCACCCTCTTGGAAAACATGCAATATAGCTTTGAGAGTTTCTTCTTCAATTGCCAAACTTTCTTTTGCTTGAGCCATCGCTTCGGTATTACGCTCTTTTATTTCTTTAAGATTCTGTTTTCCTGTCGCTAGTTGAGCTCTGGTATCTTCTACTTGAATCTTATTTTGCTCTAGCTGCTTTTCTAGCTGCTCTACTTCTAATCTAGCCGCTGCTGTTCTTTCTGATAGATCTGCTTTTGCTGTTTCTAGCCTAGCCTGCTGTTCCACGCTCATAGCTCGGCTAGGATTGCCTAAAAGACTGCTAAACAGTTCGTTTTCGTCTTTTAGCTCGGCTCTATTGCGAGTTAAATAGGCTATTTCTCTGGGAATTTCTAAAGAAGCGATCGCACCATCTATATTATTAGAATCAATCTCTCCTGTAAACAAAGCTCGATAAAATTTGTTTTCTTGTAATAAAGACTTCCTTACTTGATCGAGAGAATCGACTTGAGCTTGAGAAGTTGTTGCATCGAGTAGAAAGAGAATATCTCCCTGTTCGACTTTTTCTCCTTCTTTTACTTTGACTTCTTGCACTACCCCATTAGTAGGAACTTGTATTTCTTGGACTTTACCAGTGGGTTGTATTTGTCCTTGGGCTGGAATAACCTGTTCGATTTTGGCAAAATAAGACCAACCAATCGCAAACAGAGTTACACCCATAATCCCTCCCATTGTAATTCTCGACCATTTAGGAGAACGACGTAAAATTACTGTTTGCTCAAACTTACGAGTTTTAATCGCCGCAGGATTACGTTTGACTAAAGCATCCGCTTCCTCCCCAGAGCGAGTAGTAACCAACTCTCCTTTAGGATAAGAACGTTCGGGATAGTTTTCTTCTTTAGGAGAAGCTGTACCCAGAGAAGACATCATAGGTAATTTTTCTGCTGCCTCTTCCAATTGAGGTAAAGCCAAGTTGCGATAGATTCCTGGGCCTATTTGAGCATAGCCACGATGAACAGATCTAACAGCGTCTGTTAGTTCTTTAGCGGGTGTTCCTTTTAGTAGATAACCCATTGCGCCTGCGCTGAGAGAGCGAGATACATATTCTTGGGTATCGAAAGTACTAAGGACTAATATTTTGACATCGGGAAAGCGTTGACAAATTAGTTTGGTAGCTTCCATTCCATTCATACCAGGCATTTCCATGTCCATCAAGACAACATCTGGTTGGAGAGATTCTACCTGTTTAACAGCGTGTTCCCCATTTTCGGCAACACCAACGATTTCAATATCTTCTTCAGTTTTGACTAGAGCTTTTAATCCTTCTCTAATCATTTTCTGATCGTCTACGATTAAAACTTTAATTGTGTCTACAGCAAGATTGGAATTTTCACCACTATTTAGGCGATCGCTGTTACCATTGCTAGATGAGTTCATAATGAAAGTTATTTAGTAACTTATTTAAATATTGGAATTGCGAGTCAGCATGTTGCGGGTTCACAACCCGTTGTAATGACTGGCGAGGGGGCGAGTCAGCATGTTGCGGGTTCACAACCCGTTGTAATGACTGGCGAGGGGGCGA
>CAKZYI010000591.1 GCA_937884735.1 uncultured Pleurocapsa sp. | reverse complement strand
CCCACAATGGTTACGGCGGGCTATATGTGGCTCACTGCGTCCGTACGATACGAGATACTCCAATTTTATTTACTGAACATAGCAGTATTTGAAAAAATGATGAAGACTTGAGACGCAGCCTTTCTCTCAAACCCGATTGTTTAGTCGACCACAACCCCGCAATTGCTAAATCAGTGCAGCATTTAGCTCCCCATCAATTATTTAATATAATCCCCTATGGTATTGATTCTAAAGAATTTACTCCTTTGGGAAAGTCAATGATAACTGGTTTGCCAAAACCCACTATACTTTGCGTCGCACCCTTAGAAAGATGTGGTAATTCTAGAATTGAACTAGCAATCAAAGCAGTAGCGCGTATGTCTGAAGGTAGATTGCTATTGTGTGGAGATGGTTGCGATCACGATTATTTTCAAGAGTTGGGAGATCGTCTTCTTGGTAGAGAGCGTTTTCAAATTAAGACTTTTGCCTATGCTCAAATGCCTCAAGTCTATCGTAGTGCGAATGTTTTTACTTTACCCTCTAAAGAGGCTTTTCTCGGGCTTGCTTATATTGAAGCCATGGCTTGTGGTTTACCCGTAGTCGCTACCGATGATTCTGTACGTCGTTATTTGATAGGTGATGGGGGAATTACCTGCAACGTCACCGATATTGATACCTATGCAGAATCCCTACAGATCGCTTTGGATCGACAATGGCTCAAACAAAAAGCCCAAGCTAATGCCTTACGCTTTAGCTGGCAACAAATTGCTTTGCTTCATTACAAAACAATTTTACAAACTATTATGCAACCTGATAATTCTTTTGCTTTTTCTACAGTTCAACATATTCAAAAATAGATTGTAATTACTAATTAAATACTAATTAATAACTAGTATTTGTTGCTGTGCTTCGAGCAATTCAGCAATTCCCTTCTCTGCTAGATCCAGCATTGCATTTAATTGCGATCGCGTCATGCTATTAGCCTCAGCCGTACCCTGAATCTCAATCAATTCCAACTTGCCATTCATAACCACATTAAGATCGACATCCGCAGCCACATCTTCTTGATAGTCCAAATCCAAAAATGCTTCGCCTTCAATCAAGCCAACTGAAACCGCTGCCACTGGCTCTAGCAAGGGAGATTTTTTCAATTCTCCTGCTGCTATTAATTTATTAATTCCATGAGCCAAAGCCACATAACTGCCTGTAATCGAAGCAGTGCGAGTTCCTGCATCAGCTTGCAATACATCTGCATCAATAGTAATAGTTCTTTCGCCAAAACCTTTAAGATTGATAGCTGCGCGCAAACTTCTTCCAATTAATCTTTGAATTTCTTGAGTACGCCCTGAGAGCTTCATCAATTCCCTGGAGTGGCGAGTATTTGTCGCCCCTGGCAGCATTCTATACTCTGCCGTTAGCCATCCTTGACCGCTATGAAGCAAAAATCTAGGAACGCGATCTTCAATACTAACGGTACAAAGAACTTTGGTATTGCCACATTCAATAATTACTGAAGATAAAGGATTATTAATAAAATCTAGCTGAAATTTGTGTCGGCGGAGTTGATCGGCTTGACGATTGTCAGAACGTTCCCAAGACAAAATAATATTTCCCAAATCAATTGACAATTTAGTTTTGCAGAAAACAACGGATGAGGAACAATTAATTGACTAAGTTGATACAGTTCTTAACTAGTCTAATCAAATATCAGCGTTGGTAATTTAGATATATGACGCACAACAGCAATTTGGAATATTGTATCTAGAGAGAGAGGTTTTGTGTATCTTGACTTTGTATTATAAGTTAGTGAGCAATAGTTATTTACTTTACTTTTTAGCTAATTAATAAACTTTAAATCGCGAAATAATTAATGTTCGCCAGCTTTAAAATAATCACCGATAAATTTAAAATTCATAGGTTTATTGTTCAAAGTTATTTATAGTTAAAAATTGCTTTTTGCTTAATTTTTATAATAATACTCTCTACGAAAAGAGAGCCAAGTAGCCAAAATTATTATAAGCACCAACATACGCCAGAGTGAACCATGAATCCTAAAAACATCTCGCAGCAAAGCCAAGAAATAATGGACAAAGTGACAAATGCAGTAGAAAAAACAGGTAAAAAAGTTGCCAATCAAGTTTCTAATTTGACTGAAGGTAAAGCAGAAGAAGTAACTTCTGATGCAATTAAAGCTGCGGTCGATCAAGCTCTAGATATACTGCAAGTTGCTGGAGAGCAAGTACGAGCTAAGGAAATAAACGGGGAAAGAGTCACTCTAGAGGTAGGCGTAGGTGTAGTAAATGTGGCTCATCTTAAAATAACTACTGACGTTCCAGGAAAAAATAGTACCGATGGAAAGACAGTAGATGTAGAACTGAGTGATGAGCAAGCAAATAGCTAAACAATAGTGTTGCAAATCAATTTGTGTTGAGCAAAATATATACAGATATTGCCTTTATTTCTTTGTATATATTTTGCTTGTTTTTTATGCAATAAATATTATGTAAACTTTCAATCAAACATATAAATACTATATTTTAAAGCTTCTATAATTCCTGGCAATTATAATTAACAACTTCATATAAATATGACTAAAGAATGATTTGAAAATATCACATATTTTGCTTTGATAAAAGCATAGAGCAACTAGAGATTTATATTATGACTTATAAACAGTTAGAAGATTTACCAGCAGAGGTAACAGAAAAATTGCCCAAACATGGACAACAATTATTTATGGCGGCGTATAATGCAACTTCCGAAAATGGCATGGATGAAAAAAACGCCACTAAAGTAGCTTGGGATTCAGTTAAAAACAGCTACAAGCAAGATGAAGACGGCAGTTGGGTATCTATCGAAAATTCCGACGCTCATCGCGATAACATTATCGCCACAGATACCAAAGATCCCATCGGCAACAGAGAAAATACCGCAGGAACAATGCGTGGAGGTTAATATTACTGCCTGTAAATAACCATAAAGCGATCGCATTGATGGGCGATCGCTATTTTTAATTAATTAGAAAATTTTTATTTCTCAACTACTATGACAACTTTACCAGGGAAGCCAGTATCTTTTTGGCTTGATTCTACTGCTCAAACAACATTTCATAAAATGGAAAACGTGACGGTAGACGTGGCGATTGTTGGTGCGGGAATCACGGGGATTACTGCGGCTTATTTGCTCAAAAAAGCGGGTAAAACCGTGGCATTGGTGGAGGCACAGCGAATTGCTGCCAGTGCCAGTGGACACACTACAGCGAAGGTAACATCTTTGCATCAGCTAATTTATGCAGATCTTATAGATCGCCACGGAGAAGATAAAGCCAAGCTATATGGCGAATCCAATCAGGCTGGAGTAGAATTTATCGCATCTACAATAAAACAAGAAGCAATTGACTGTGACTTTCAACGCAACGATACCTATAGCTTTGCTGAAGACCAAAAGAATTTGGAAAAAGTTCAAAAAGAATACGACGCAGCAATAAAATTAGGTTTACCCGCTCACTTAGATACCGACACAACCCTACCTTTAGATGTAGCAGGAGCAGTAAAATTTACCAAACAGGCACAGTTTCATGTGAGTAAGTTTCT
>CAKZYI010000590.1 GCA_937884735.1 uncultured Pleurocapsa sp. | reverse complement strand
AATAGTAAAGTATTAAATTAAATATATATACAACTTATTGAGTATGTCAATAGGTAATTTTTCAACAATTTATTTTTCAAGTAGGTTGATTATTTTATGATTTAGAAGCTTAGAGCTTATAGCTACAAACTGGACACTTTGGGAAAAATACTAAAAAAAACACACGTTAATGGCACTATCACATACAATTTTGGCGACTTTGGGCAATGATGCTTTTAGTGGTTACGATCTTTGGAAAAAATTTACTGAATGTCCGAGTCACTACTGGCAAGCCAGTCAACAGCAGGTTTACCGAGAATTAAGCAAACTACAAACTCAGGGGGCAATTGCTCCAGAGATAGTGACGCAAGAAAATCGTCCCGACAAAAAACTATATCGCATCACGCCGATAGGAAAAGAGATATTAACCGCTTGGATAGCCGAACCTTCAGAACCCATGGCTATACGAGAAGAATTATTGGTCAAGGTTTTAGCAGGGCATTTAGTATCCCCTAAGATAATTGCCAAAGAATTAAAACGCCGTCAGCAGATACACGCCGAAAAATTGGCAGCTTTTAAACAAGTAGAACAAGAAATGCTCAAAAACTCGCCGATGTCGGAGTCAGACAAATGTATGTATTTAACTCTACGATGTGGCATCAAATACGAAACAGGATGGGTAGAATGGTGCGAAGAAGCGATCGCCGCTTTTCAATAAAAAAACAGCTGTATTGTATCGATACTCTGCTCAAAAAACCAATACAAAAGTTCATCAGCTCATTCTTCAATTAATCAAAATAGGTACAATATATCAATGCAATCGTTACTCTATTAAACCTAGAGAGAGATGGCTATAACAATTTAAATGAGCATAGATATAGCCCTATGAACCTGACACCTATTTGGGGTTCTCTTACAGTTTTTATTGTCTGTCCTTTGCTGGGTGGACTTCCCCTAATAGACTGGATTACCTATACTGTTACAGGTCGTCATTTAAGAAGGCTTGGCACTGGCAATGTATCGGTATCAGCAGCTTTTTATCATGGCGGTAAACTAGCAGGAATTAGTGCTGTACTCTCCGAAGCAGCAAAAGGAATCATCGCAGTATTTTTAGCAAGATTGTTTTTTCCTACAGGTTCAGTCTGGGAAATAGTGGCAGTAATCGCTTTGGTGATCGGACGTTACTGGATGGGAAAAAGCGCGGGAACAACTAACGCCGTCTGGGGAATTGCAACCCATGATGCGATCGCAGCAGGACTAGTATGGTTAATTAGTTTAGTTAGTTTTACTATTATTCGCGATCGCCAAATTGGTTAATATGGTGCATTGGTTTTATTAACCATAATTATTGCTTTACGCAATCCCAATCAGCCAGAATATGGAGTTGCTGCTTTTGTTTTAGCCAGTTTGCTTGCTTGGATATATCAAAACATACCTGACGACTTGGATTTAGAGTCTGATACGGGAGAAGCCAACAACAACAAAATGTTTCGTTTTTTTCAGGGAGACAAAAATATTATTACTTTAGACAACAAATTAAATGCTCAAGAAGTAGGGCAAAAAGCAGCCAACCTAGGGTTGCTCAAGCAAAAGGGATATCCCGTTGCTCAAGGATGGGTATTGCGCCCAGGAGACGACCTAAAAGCCCTAGTAGAAACCCTCAAGCCAACCCTCCAATCTCCTTTGATTGTCCGTTCTTCTGCTATTGGAGAAGACTCGGTTACAGCTTCTGCTGCGGGGCAGTATATTAGCGTTTTAAATGTTACCAACAAAGAAGAATTGCAGTCCGCCATCATCGACTGTCAGACCTCATATTTGCAAAGTAACGCCATGTCCTATCGTCGCCATCAAAATCAAACAGAAGAATCGATGGCGGTTTTAGTTCAAAAACAAATCGAAGGATTATATAGCGGGGTGGCATTTAGCAGAGATCCTGTAAACC
>CAKZYI010000589.1 GCA_937884735.1 uncultured Pleurocapsa sp. | reverse complement strand
TCTAAATCTTGCAATAGCTTTTCTGCATAGTCAGTAATTTTAAAAAACCACTGTTTGAGCAATTTACGTTCGACAATTGCCCCACTACGCCAACTTTTGCCTTCGCTGTCTACTTGTTCGTTTGCCAAGACAGTTTGGTCGATAGGATCCCAATTAACCGCAGCTTCTTTTTGATAAGCTAATCCCGCATCCAGAAATTGCAAAAATAACCATTGTGTCCACTTATAGTAATCGGGAGAGCAAGTAGCAACCTCTCTTTCCCAGTCAATAGAAAGCCCTAGTTGCTGTAGTTGCGATCGCATTTGAGCAATGTTTTGAAATGTCCACTTGGCAGGAGGAATGCCGCGATCAATTGCTGCATTTTCTGCTGGTAAACCAAACGCATCCCAACCCATAGGATGTAGCACTCGATAACCCTGCATTCTTTTTAGACGAGCAATTACATCCGTAATCACATAGTTACGAACATGACCCATGTGTAGGTTTCCTGAAGGATAGGGAAACATGGAGAGGGCGTAAAATTTTGGCTGATTGCTTTGCTCAGGGGTCTTGTCAATTCCTGATTCTTGCCACTGCTTTTGCCATTTTTGTTCTATTTCTGCTGCGTTATATCGTGACTCCACGACGAGGGTTACTCCTAAACTAGATTGTTATTTTGCAATTTGCTAACTTTTAACTAGTATACGCTTGATGTGAGTTGGCTTTGTTTCAAATCCACTAGTTTGGCTGCTTGCGAAGAAACATCGTTCATAGTTATTAATCTACATCAACAACTACAGGGAGATTAATTGGAATGACTATGACTGATTTTCGTTGAGATTATTGATTATGATGCTTTGAGTTTTTTCCAAATAATTATCAGCTTTATCAATACAGTCGGTTGCATGAGGAACTAACTTTGCTAGGCTATTTAATAAGTGTTCTCTTTTCTCTAGGGAAAGTTGGCGATCCGATTGAGACTGTTGCAAACTGTTTAAATAGCCGCTTAAATATTCATCTAATTTAATAAAGAAATTGTCTACCTGCTGATGTAAGTCTTTTTCCAGATATACTGTGACTTTTTCTTGAATTCCATCAATAAAGTTTTCACTAGAAATATTAATTTGATTAGCAACCTCATGAACTGAAACTGCATAGTAGTCTTCTTTCTTATAAGGCTTTTTATATTTCTCTTGGCTATAGAAAGGAACAACTCCAAACCAATAGTACCAAGCTCTTTTTTTGACTAGCTTCTCTTCATAACCATCATCGACTAGACGGCTTTTTGTTTTAACCAATTTGTGATCGATTTCTATTTCTCGATCGTCATGGATAATGGGAGATGGTAAATGTAGTTCTATTTCAAACGTAGTTTGCAGGCGATTTTTAGCTCTTTCAATAATTTCTGTCGTTTCATCTATCAAAAATTTTTCTAAATCTTCTCGAGCTTGTTTGATCTCTATTTCAATATCTTCACTTACTTTTAAAATCAGCTCTTCTAAATGTTTTTTTGCTCTTGCTACTGACTTTTGGGTAAAGACTTCCGCCTCGGCTTCTGTTTTGAAAGGAATAGTCCCAGAAGCTTTATATTCGATGCTTGTGCGAATATTGTCCGATACCCATTTAGGGAATAATTCAAAATCATTTAAATTACTCAACAATAAATTTCTGGCATTTATATCCGCTTTTTTAATAGCGTCTGCTTGTTGATATTCTTCTCCTGCAAAAAAGTTTTCGACATCAATGACTGCTTCACTTTTTAGCCGCTCCAGAATTTTTTGAAGATTTTGCTGTAGCTTAATTTTAATATCAGCCATGGTACTTAAGCGATCGCGACACGATGTTAGATAGCTTAAGTCTTTTTCTAAAGATTCTATTTCTGCCTGTATTTTTGCCGCATCTTTATTAATAGCATTATTACGCAAATTTAAATCATCTCTAATAGACAATAAATGATAGCGACTCAAGCTAAGAGCATTGTTTAGGCATTTGGGTGCAGCATTAGCAATCAATGTTGCGATCGCACTTTCTATAAAAGGAGCAAAACCAGACTTTC
>CAKZYI010000588.1 GCA_937884735.1 uncultured Pleurocapsa sp. | reverse complement strand
AACTGGTATAGAACTGTGGGTAAGCGATGGTACAAGTGACGGTACCCAATTAGTTAAAGATATTTTTCCTGGTAGTTCCTCTTACGGTTACGGATACGGTTCCAATCCCAGCAACTTTACTGAATTTAATAACAAGCTATATTTTACTGCTAATGACGGTGAAACTGGTATAGAACTGTGGGTAAGCGATGGTACAAGTGAAGGTACTCGACTGGTAGAAGATATCTTTCCTGGTAATTCCTCTTATGGTTACGCCTATAGTTCTAGTCCCATAAGTTTAACTGAGTTTAATGGCGAACTGTATTTTAGTGCCGATGACGGTGAAATTGGTAGAGAGCTTTATAAATTAACCTTTGATGGCGAAGGCGAACCCAACACTATTGATGGTACAAATATGTCTGATAACCTCATAGGTACAGACGATGCAGACATCATTAACGGCTTGGGAAGCGGAGATACAATCGATGGGGGTAATGGCAACGACTCCCTGTTTGGCGGTAACGGTAAAGACTCCCTTATTGGTGGTGCTGGAAATGACAGTCTATTAGGAGAAGTCAATCAAGACATATTAGATGGTGGCGATGGTGACGATACATTAGATGGCGGAGGTGGAAAGGATTATTTAACTGGCGGCAATGGTAATAATATTTTAACTGGCGGTAATGGAAACGATGTCTTTGTTTTGGCTTCGGGAGAGGGTGTAGATACTATTACTGACTTTAACCCAGGACGAGATAGTTTTGAGCTATTAGGGGATTTAAGCTTTGACGATTTAACTTTAACGGCAAATCAAATTAAAGTTGGAGATAGCGTTATCGCAATTGTAGAAGGGGTAGATACAAGTTCTCTTTCGGCATCTAACTTTAAAAACAATGAAGACGAACCAACTAACCCAGGAGGAACAGGCTCAATTGAGGGTACTCTGGGTGCAGATACCATCGAAGGTACAGATTCTGACGATCGCATCAAAGGTTTTGCAGGAGATGACGTAATTAATGCCCTTGGTGGTGAAGATCTCGTCTTTGGTGATGTGGGTAACGATGTATTAGATTCAGGTTGTTGCAATGATACCATCTATGGCGGAGTTGGCAACGACACCATGACTGGCGGTGCGGGGAATGATATCCTAGTCGGTCAACAAGGTAATGACTTTTTTGTTCTGACTAGTAATGAGGGTACAGATACCATTACTGACTTTAATCTAGAACAAGATAGTTTTATTTTGAGAGGTAGTTTAGTCTTTGAAGACTTGAGCATTAGTGACAATAATATTTTGGTAGGAGATGAAACTATTGCAATTGTTGAAGGCGTAGATACGACACAATTAACTGTCGATAACTTCGTTTAAGTGATAGAGTTTTCCAAAAGCGATTAAAGCGATCGCAAAGTTAGCCGCCAATCACGGACAACCGAAGGAAGTGCTTTAGTATACCGCGACTCATAAAGGCGATCGCTTTTTTAAATATTTTTTAGATTTATTCCCTTAAATAGTTAAAAGTAAACAAAACCGCTTCTAGAATTAACCAGAAGCGGAAATATAAATTGTGTAATTGCTACTTATTACTCATTACTTTTGACTTTTTACTTAGACAAAGCAATTTTAGTCACGTCCATTAATTGCAATCAACAGACGTAAAATAAAGATGAAGAGATTAATGTAAGTAAGATACATTGAAAGAGCCACAGGCAAATACTGATCGTCTTCATAAGTACGGGGCATAATGTAGAAATCAACTACAGCAACTCCAGCAAACAAAGCAACCCCAACGCCAGAAATCGCCACTTCCAACCAGCCAGGGGTATATACACCAAAAACCGATAGAAGCAGTTGTCCCACCATGACCACTACTAAAGCAATCACACCCAAACGGACTGTCTGAGCCAAAGCCAAACCATCTTCATCGCTTAGGTTTGAACCAATGTTACGTCCGAGAATAAAAGTCACACCACAGCCAAAAGCTGCCATACCAACTCCACCTATACCAACTCCAGAGGTATTTAAAGCAAGGGAAACGATTCCACTGAGAGTGTAACCAGTTAAAAGACCATAAAGAGCTAATAGAGGTAATGCGGTACTATTATTTTTTTGTTGAGCTACTCCTTGAGCTACAAAAAACAGCACCAACTGAGCAATCATTGCACCAATAAACGTGGGCATAAACAAATCTGGGCGGGAAGCCATCACACCCAAACCGCCATATGTTCCTACCGCAGTTAAGACTAAGCCACCACCCAAATAAGGTAGAGCATTACTAATTACATTAGGGCCAAGAATTTGATTTCCTTGTACCTCCTGCATTGCTTTTCTAAAATTACTTGTGTTACTCATTAGTTTTTTAATTGAACTCTTTTTTTATATTCTAGTCTTGCTTAATTACTTAGATCCTAATTCAACTAACAGTCTTAAGGTGTATGAGGATTACCGAATAAAAAAATAAAACTATATATCGCTTTAGCTGTAATACCAATACGTATTATGTATAACTTGATAAGATTGGTCGATCTATCACTAAGATGGAAAAGGATTAAAAGGAGAAACTTCTAGAAACTGCCAGCGTAATGGCAACCCCCCAGATGTATAAAGTACGCGCTCAATATGTATGCTTAGCAAACGTTGCGCTCCAGGATATTGATTAACTTCTTCTTCGTGTCTGATAATTTCGGCTTTACCAGTCATTTGTGTCAAATCACCAGTGTCAAAATCAATGAATAGTAATCCAGCTTTGGGTTCTGTCATAAGATATCCCAGGGTATTAAACATAAAATTACCCATATAATCTGGAATAGTCAGGGTATTATTATTTCCAATCTGGATAAAGCCTGGAAAGCCTCCACGATGAGATATATCAGCTCCTTCATAAGTGGCTTTTGAACCATCATGGTGATGGCTGGCGATAAAAAATGTATCCGCGCTGGCAATTCTCACGCAATCTTCTTGGTTGAGGTGGTTTCTTTCGACTATTTTATTGGATACTGAGGTTTGTTGATTGTCGTCAATTTCACGAGCATTAATGTATTTTGGACAGTTACCGTAACTTTGCATAACGCTGATAGTCAAGCGATTAGCCTCCATTTGCAAGACTTTACCATTCATTCGGTTACGACGGCGATTAGAAAAATCTAATCCAAGTACTCCAACTGAAGAGCCAGGTTGTAGACCAACAAAAGCAGGATGATCCATAATAAATGGATACTCAATTTGCATAGTGTGTGGATTGGGAATGCTAATAAAGCCTATCGATCCAGATAAAATAGAAGCCCAGGGCTGCCCCTGTTTGTCTACGGTGCCAATGAAAACATAGCGCAAACCTTTAAAAAACGTGCAATGCTGGTTAGGCATATGAGTTCGTATCATCAGTTGACTGGCGCGTTCTATTTCTTCTCGCTTTCCCACTTCAGTTTGCAAAGTCTGTTCGCCTTGATGAAAGTGGCTTGATGTTGAGAAAGTCTTGGACATGTCCTAGTTAACCAAACGTTTGGTTTAAAAATAGCGCAAAAATACGGTTGAAAGAAAAACTCTTTATTTTCTAAGTACGTCAACCTAATTAAACGTAAAATAACAACCTCCTATTCCTTTGTTTCCCTTAGTTGACTTATCAGTTTGTCTAATTAGCGTGGAGCTACTTATCAGGGTTTTTGTCTTGGTGAAAATTTATCCAGTGAATTTTTTTGCATCCACCCAATTGCTGTGGAAATAAGACCCTACACAAGCAAACAAAACAAATAAGTTCACCTTAGATAAACAAGGAGACAACTAACATGAATACAATCAACACTCTAGCTAACAATCCCTTTGCAAATTCTCAAAACAGCTTAATTTATGGAGAAAATGCAATTCCAGTCGAACAATCTGCTAACGGATTGGGATATCAAAACTCTGCACTGCTATTTGACGACTATGGCTATGGATTTAGTTATCCCTCCGATACTGGATTAGGCTACGACTCTATGATGATCGACCCGATGATGATGGGTGGCGGCATGATTGACCCAATGATGATGGGCGGTGGCATGATCGACCCAATGATGATGGGAGGAGGCATGTTGGACATACCAATGTTAGATCCTACTTTACTAGGTGGTGGAATCGGTGGAGGTAACTTACTAGGAGGGAGTGGAATTGGTGTAGATCCTCTAATTGGTGGCGTTCACAATCCCAACCATTTTCAAGACCGTATGGATCAATTAGACCGAGAATATTACGAACAACAGCAATTAATTTGGGGAGATTCTTAGCAATAATTTGTATATGGAAAATGAACATCTACATACCTATTTAAAACTTCTTCTTATACAAATCGCTACAACTAAATCGAGTAATGCCAGACTTCAAATGACTTCGATATAGACTCAGGCAGCATTATATTGAATCAAATAAAATTTTCCTCGCACGTACACGCTACTTAGATCAACTGATTTAGGTAGCTTTTTTTGTTCGGTATTTTTTTTCTCTAGAAATAAGAAACAGCAGAACATAAAACACAAACAACAAATAATTATTCATCTCAAGGAGAACAATTCAATGTTTAATCTAAACTCTTATTGCACTAGAAAGTATTGGCGGCGAACATGCGATCAATATATTTCACTAGTTAATTAAGTATTATGCTCGAATGTAAATCATGCTGCTTTAGTCGTCCGCTAACTAATACCATTTCTCTTTAATGTGACTACAGATAAGGTTGGGACTAGGGGACTAGGGGACTGGGAGAAATTAAATTATTTATCTGTAGCTATAATTTGGAGAATTCGTATAAGACAGTGTTTTTTTAGTATTGATTCTGCATATCTCTTTAAGACAAAGAAATATATTTCTACAGAACAGATTAATCGGTGGAAATAAGAAAGCAAAATGGGCATGCAAACATCACAAACTCAAAGTGCATGGACTTCTTCTGAAGAAACAAGAGATATCAGCATTGTTTTTGGTCAACTATTAGTTGGCGATGAATCTAATAATTCTCTTTCAGGTGAAAGTACCTTATCAAGCGATAATCCCCACGATATTATTATTGGACAAACGGGAAATGATTCTTTGTATGGTGATGGAAATAGCATTTTACACAGCGATGACTATTTCTATTCTTTGTTGTGGGGCGGTAATACAGAAACTCGCGGTAACGATCTTCTATTTGGTGGAGAAGGAGATGACTATTTAGTTGGATCTACATCTTTTTCTTATCAAGAACATCATTATGAAGATTTTGGTATTGATTATTTGACTACTACTCTATCAGATTCAACCTCAGAGATAGATACTCTTACAGGTGGAGAAGGGGCTGATACTTTTGTTTTAGGCAATTCAATTCAATCGTTTTATGAGGGTTCTGGTTATGCAGTAATTACTGATTTTGATTCTGCTGCGGGTGATGTTTTTGAAGTTTTTGGCAATTTTGAGGACTATTCTCTCAGCAGTGGTAATTGGTCTGGTAGCTATACCGATGATACTTTAATTGAGTTTAAAGGAGATGTTATTGGTGTAGTTACAGATAGTTCGGAAGTTGTTTTGGCTGATGACTTCACTTTTATAGGTAACTCTAATACCGTTTCTTACGATTCTTTTTACACTTATGACTTTTCTCATTTACAAACAACAGAATTTTAATCATTAGGGTGAGTTATACATTGTTATACATTTATATGCGAATAAATTAAATCAATATTGAATAAATGCTAAATGCCACTGTGGTCAACCGATCTAAGTGGCATTTTGTGTGTTTTTTATTTTAATAATTTGGATTTTATTTTTGCATACCCTTATTCGATTCAGAAATAAGTATCTACACAAGTAAACAAAACAATTTATTGACTCAAACAAGGAATTACAACCATGATTAACAATACAAACAACACTGTTCCCACTACAACTACTCCTCAAGTAGACCCTGGATATACTTTTGAGACTGCTTTCGACCTTGGGGTTGCAGATAATGGTTTGACGGTTAATGAAGCTGTAGGCGGTACGGATGCTGGAGATGTTTATTCTTTTAGCGTTACTCAAGCAGGACTATACAATGTAAGTCTTGATGGTTTGGCTGCTGATGCTGATTTGATGCTGATTGATGGTCAACAACAGGTAATTGACTTTTCAGTTATGGAAGAAAGTCAAAGCGAATTAATTTCCGCTCAATTAACTCCAGGTACTTATTATGCGATCGCAGAAACTTATGATGGAGAAGCTACTAACTATACTCTCGATATTAATAGCGATCCTTTAACAAATTCTTTTGATACTGAAATTAACGATCTTCAAACTGGTTTAAACACTACTGTTGAAGATGTTGTTACTCCTAGTGTAGACCCTGGTTTTACTTTTGATACTGCTTTCGACCTTGGATCTGCTGATGGTGGTTTGACGGTTAATGAGGCTGTAGGTAGTACTGATGAGGGAGATATATTTGCCTTTAGTGTTAGCGAAGGAAGTCTCTACAACGTAAGTCTTGATGGTATGACTGCTGATACTGATTTGGTTTTGACTGATGCTCAAGGACAGGCAATTGATATGTCTCAGATGGTAGGGACTCAGGGAGAATCGATTACTGCCCAATTAACTCCTGGTAACTATTATGCGATCGCACAGTCTTATGATCTGTTAGATACTAACTACACTCTCAATATTACTGATATTAACCAAGATATGGGTAATGACAGCAATAATATTGGTAACGATGAACTCGAAGATCTTTTTCTTGGTCATGAGTGGTGGAATATTAATCCTCCAATGACTCATAACGATATTATTAACAATAGCTTTATTCCTGACGACTTTGGTTTCACTCCTAACTATACTCCTGGCGGATTTGGCTTTATTCCTAACGACTTGATTGGTTTCACTCCTGACTATACTCCTGGCGGTATTGGAGGCTTTATTGGAGGTGGTATTGGAGGTGGTATTGGAGGTGGTATTGGAGGTGGTATTGACCACGAAACATTTATCCAAGGAGTTATCTGGGAAAGAGAGGAAGTATTCGATCCTAATACCAACACTACTACTTGGGTAGACACTTCATTTTAAGCAAGCTTGATTACTTCATAAGTTTACCCATCAGTTTAATTAAATAAATACAGTGTTCCCATATTGCTAACGCTACTTGAATCAACCGATTTGAGTAGCAATTTTTTTATTTTGATAATTTGGATTTTATTTTTGCATGCCCTTATTCGATTGAGAAATAAGTATCTATACAAGCAAACAAAACAATTTAAACAGACTAATAATCATGAATAACAACATTAACAATACAACCGCTACTACAGTTACTCCTAACGTTGACCCTGGATTTGTTTTCGGCGAGGCTTACGATCTTGGAGTTGCCGACAATGGCTTAATAGTTAATGAAACTGTAGGCGGTAACGATGAGGGAGATATTTATGCTTTTAGCGTTAATGAAGCAGGACTATACAATCTTAGTCTAGATGGTTTAACTGCTGATGCAGATTTATGGTTGATGAATGGTCAAGGAGTGGCAATTGAAGTTTCTGACATGGGAGAAGCCGAAGGTGAATTTATCTCTACGGAATTAACACCTGGTAATTATTATGCCTTGCCCTATTCCTATGATGGACAGGTAACTAACTACACTCTAGAAATAAACAATGACGCTACAGCCATTCCTCCTTCTACTCAAATCGACCAGCCTGTTAGTAATGCAATTACTCCTCAAGTAGACCCTGGATTCACCTTTGATACTGCTCTCGATTTAGGAATAGTTGATGGTGAAGTGGTAGTTAACGATAGCGTTGGCGGTACTGATGCAGGAGATACTTTCGCTTTCACCGTTAGTCAGGGAGGACTATACAACATCAGCTTAGATGGTCTTACTGCTGATTCGGATTTGGCATTGACAGATAGTCAGGGTCAACCAATCAACGTTTCTGTGCAAGAAGGAATTCAAGATGAACTAATTTCTGCACAGTTGATTCCTGGGACTTATTATGCCCTTGCAGAATCCTATGATGGTGTAGTTACCAACTACTCTTTGGATATTTCTTTGTACGGCGAAGGTTTTGGCGGTGTTGAAACCGATCCTCTTACTGGAGGTGAATATCCTTATGAACCTGGCTTGGAAGAGTATCCTCAAGAGTTCAATCCTTATGAGCCTCAGATCAATCCTTTTGATGGCGGTGAATATCCTTATGAATCTGGCTTGGAAGAATATCCTCAAGGGTTCAATCCTTATCAGCCTCAGTTTGAAATCTTCCCTGAATATCCCCTCGGTGGTGGTTTTGGTAACGAATTCTATCCTGAATATCCTCTTGGCGGAGGGTTGGGTGGCGGATTTGGTGGCGGATTTGGCGGAGGAATTGGCGGATTCACTCCAGCTCCTATAATCGGCGGCGGAACTGGGTTTAATTTTGAAGAAGCTACCTTAAACAGCGAAATTAGACACAATCAGTTTCTCGAAACAATTTGGGCGGAATAATCAATCTAAACAAACAAACAGACAAACTCTGCACTTCTTGTTTTTAAATACTGGCTACTTGAACTGATTGGTTTGAGTAGCAATTTTTTTGGTCAATTTTGCATATCTTTTGTTGCCTTAGAAATAAATATCTACACAAGCAAACTAAACAAAAATATTAATCATGGACAATATTCAATTTACTCAAATCGGTACAGATAATACGGGAGAACTATTTGGTGATATTTTATCTGGGGATAGTCAAGCAGATGTCATAGATGGGCTTGGTGGAGATGACTATATTAATGGCAATGGGGGAAATGATATTCTTTATGGCTGGACGGGAAATGACACTTTAGCAGGAGGGGCAGGAAGCGACATACTTTATGGTGAAGATGGAAGCGATCGCCTTATTGGAGCAGAATATCGCGGCAATTACTATGATTATCCCGAACTATACGAAAATCCCAACGCTTTTGCTAACGAACCAGTAGATCCTGATGTAATTGAAGTAGACGATTTCTATGGAGGCGCAGGGGCAGATACCTTTGTTTTAGGAGATTATTTTAGCTCTCATTATCGAGGTTTGGGCTTTGGCATAGTTAGGGATTTTAACCCCGAAGAAGGCGATAAATTAGAGGTTTTTGGCAATTTTGAAGACTATACTTTCTCTACTGGCGATTTGTTTGGCGATGGCGTGCAAGATACCTTTATTGATGACAGCCAAGGAAACTGGATTGCCGTTCTCAATGACTATAGTGGCGATCTTGATGTAGATGATTTTGTCTCTTCC
>CAKZYI010000587.1 GCA_937884735.1 uncultured Pleurocapsa sp. | reverse complement strand
ACCATATCCGACATCGCCAAAATCAGTAAATCCTTGACCACTACCATCGGGCAGTTTTTCTCCTTTGCTCGTAATGTTGGCAGGTAGACTGGTAACATTTAGTGGAAGATTAAACACCGTCCAGTGCCACCAACCAACCCCAGTCGGTGCATCAGGGTCGAAAACCGTAATCACATAGCTTTTAGTCCCTGTGGGGGGATTTTGCCAGCTAAGTTGAGGAGATATATTTTCGCCAGTACAGCCAAAACCATCTAAATCTTATGATTCTGGTATAGTACTGACATTTTCAAAATTCTCGATTTTTAGGGTAAAATAAGAGGCTAAAAGAGGTAAAGCCGAAACATTAAGGCAACTAAAACCGATCGCAGCAATTAAAAATTTACGCATTATCATCAACCGAATAGTGTTTAATACTTTGTATTGTGCTGTTAAAAAGCGATCACGAAGAGTACATTTTGGTTCATAATTGCGCCCGTTTAGTTCATTTTTAGGGATTACGCTTAACTTGAGTTGGTTTGATCTCAAAGTATTGATAAAAACGGCTAGCAAAACGAGAAGGGGATTCGTAACCACAAGCTATAGCTACTTGAGCGATCGCACATTCGTCTTGTTGAATTAGTTCCATCGCTTTCTCCATTCTGGCTGCGGTGAGTATTTGGCGAAAGCTAGTCTGGTGCTTTTTTAGCTGACGTTTAAGGGTGGAAACGCTGATATTTAGTTCTGCTGCTAATTTGGCAGTTGTCCAGGGCTGGGATAGATCTTGACATAAAATATTGGCAACGCGAATTGGTAGATCGGGACAGATAATCTGTAACAATTGTCCCCGCCATTCGCTGTTCAGCAACAATAGCACTACTTCCATTACCCGATGCTCATTCAGATATAAGTTATGGTTGCTCATGTCATTTAACGCACTTTCTAATAAATAGACCAAAGAGTTGGCTAAATCTGGGGTTAGAGGAATTTTGAACTGTAGCTGTGGTTCGTAGCTAGTGCCATCGATTAGTTGGGGATAAGCCGATCTGATTCTTTCTAGTAAAGGTGAAGATAGTTCCAAAACCAAAGCTAGATAACGACTATCTTTCTCGTCTGGCTGGTTGATTACAGTAATAGCGATCTTAGGAGGCACACAAAATAATTCTCCTGGCTGAAAGAGATATTGGCGATCGTCGAGATAAATCATTTTACTTCCCCGTAAGACGACTACTATAATCGGCTTTTCTAAGGTAAGTTCTCGGATACATTGTCGATGGCGTATTGATAATTTGGTTAAAGTACCTAACTTTTCAATCGTAACTGCCTCTTTTAAGCTCAAGCTGTCAAATTCATGAAGTTCGACTAACGATAAAAGCCTATCTTTAAAATTTTGGTCAAGACTAGTTGATTTTGCCATTGGATAATTGCGATCGCACTAGAGATATTGCATTTTAAGCTGAAAAAAGACGGAATATCCATATTAGTATCAAGCATAAAATCAAATAAGTACTAAATATTATGTCAATTTAATTCGATCTTATCTATGAATAGTGGCATAATCTAACCAAACTCTCATGAATATTGTGGATATAATGATAATCGTTCTCAAAAACACACGGGTTTATGTGGGCAATTTTAAGCGGAATTGAAGGAAATATCGCAGCTTATGAGGCAGTATTGACAGATATCAAACGCCAGCGCGTTCTAGTAGAAGCATTGTATATCTTGGGTGATATCATCGCAGCTAACCCAGATAGTAAAAAAGTAATTAAACAAATTCAAAACCCTTTACCTAAAGAATTAGAACCCCAAGTATGCATGGGTTAGTGGGAAAAACAATGCTTTGCTTTACACGGTTTGGGTTCGACCGCCGAACCAACACAATTAATTGATCGCTTTGGCAAAGAAACCGCTAAACTACTTTGAGATTTGATATCTGGCAAAATTATACAGTGGTCAGAAAATTGCCATTTTGGCTTTTTAAGCCTTAAAGTTTAAAACAGTTAATTATGGCAATTTGTGAATTTTAGCAATAAACGAAACTGAATCTTTAAAATTAAATGGCACTCATTACTGGTACTTGCTAGTCCTATAAAAGTAATGATACAGACTATTGTTTATGAATCAACTGCACGATGCTTTCACGTTATTTCTTAGTTTATTGGTTGAAGCAATGCCTTTTTTGTTATTGGGGGTGTTGCTTTCTAGTGGGCTATTATTTCTGATTAGTGAAAAGCAGTTAATTGCCAAATTACCCAAAAATCCCCTACTAGGCTCTATTGTGGGTAGCTGCATCGGCTTTTTATTTCCTGTCTGTGAATGTGGTAATGTTCCCGTCGCCAGAAGACTACTATTGGCTAGAGTTCCTCCATCTGTAGCGATATCTTTTCTCTTAGCCGCACCGACAATTAACCCGATTGTAATTTGGTCTACTTGGATTGCTTTTGGAGATCGCCCAAGCATCGTAATTTTTAGAGTACTATTTTCTAGTGCGATCGCAACTATTGTCGGTTGTGTGTTTAGCATCCAACCAGATACCCGTGAATTATTACAAACGTCTTTTGCTAAAAGAATGAAGCCGATAGTTGATGTCAAACTAGATCGATCGCCACTATTGCAATCTGGTACTTTTTTGCTGGGGCAGGGTAAACCAATTCCTTTTGATGATTCTTTATCAGTAGGTGTTCAGTCAGATAATGCCAGCAACCTTAAGACTAAATGGCAGTTGTTTTTTACTAACCTACTCCAAGAATTTAGCGAACTAGGAGGGATGTTAATTTTTGGTAGTGCGATCGCAGCCATAATTCAAGTGTTCGTACCCCGTGAAATTATTTTAGGTTTGGGTCACGATACAATAACCTCGATTGTGGCGATGATGCTATTGGCAGCAATTGTCTCAATTTGCTCAACGGTAGATTCTTTTTTTGCTCTGTCTTTTGCCTCTACTTTTACCAGTGGTTCTCTACTCGCTTTTTTGGTCTTTGGTCCAACGATTGATATTAAAAGCATTGGTCTAATGGCATCAATTTTTAAACCAAAGATTATTATTTATATTTTTACTTTAGTCGCTCAACTAACATTTATTTTTACCCTAGCCTATAGTTATTTCTTAGGATAAAGATCGAACATAATGCGTTCAAAATCTATTTCAAACAAGCAAAAAATATTCTCTTGGCTAGAGGGATTGGGCTTACTAGCTTGGGGAACTCTGCTCTTAAAATATTCTTTTACAGGACAGTATAAGTTACTAATTCATCCTAACTACTTCAGTTTAGTATTAGGCAGTGGCATAGTTTTAATTATTTTAGGCACTATCAAAGTCAAGTCGATTTTGAATAACAAGCTGCAAAAAAATAGCGAACACATTAGCTTATTTCCTCCTGGTTTAGGCAGTAGCTTACTATTATTAGTAGCGATCGCAGGATTAATCATTCCGCCGAAAATTTTAACCAGCCAAACCGCCCTCAAAAGAGGCGTAGGCGATCTACCTCTCACTACCATTCAGCCCCAAGCCTTTCGTACTGCTACCAAGCCTGAAGAGCGATCGCTGATTGAATGGATACGGACGATTAACGCCTATCCCGAACCCGATGCCTATAGCGGACAACCAGCCAACATTACAGGCTTTGTACTGCATTTGCCAGAACTCCCCGATAACTATATTATGCTTTCGCGTTTTGTAATTACCTGTTGCGCCGTAGATGCCTATCCCATCGGTATTCCCGTTAAACTAGATGCCAGCCGTAGCAACTATCCCGTAGATAGTTGGCTGACAGTTGAAGGAATTGCGATCGCTGAAACCCTACCAGTTAAAGATCGAATTGAGACTAATGCGATTACCGAAAAGCGTTCTGTAGTAATTGAAGCAAAGGCGATCGAAACTATTCCAACACCAGCAGATCCTTATAGCTATCGTTAGTTTGAAGTAAATCGACGAGCATCTAATCTATTTGTCTCTCAAAAAATAACAAATCTTAGAGACAAAGTTGTTTGGAGTAAAATTTTATACTATATTAATATCTAAACATCGCTAAGTCTAGAAAGTACAGCAATAGAGCTTAAACTAGACCAAGCCGTCAATTATCACTACGATAAATTTCCGTCCGAACATCTTGATTACGGACAATTTGTCGAGCAACTAGTCAAAGCAACAGATGCAGTAGTCAGATACGACCAAATGCTCAAAGGAATGTATAACAGCGAAATCCTATTAACTCCTTTGAGAAATCAAGAGACGGTAATATCTTCCAGGATGGAAGGAACAGTTAGTACAATGGACGAAATTCTTAAATACAAAGCAGATCGCGATGATGAATTAGAATCTTCTACTCTGCAAGTTAGGTCTGAAGTTATTAAAACTCTTCTTTACCAAAGAGCTTTAAAAGCAGCACAGCAAGCAATAATAGATGGCTATCTTCCATCTCAATCTTTGCTAAAGGGTATTCATCAAAAGTTGTTATCTTATGGAAGAGGCGCATCTAAATCTCCAGGCAAATTTAAAACCGAACAAAATTATTTAACTGATTCTCTCAAAAGAAATATCCTATTCATTCCTATTAATCCAGAACAATTACAAGATGGACTGGCTCGATTGTTTGTGTACGTAGAACAAAGCAATCATCCAAACTTAGTCAAAATAGCTTTGACACATATTGAATTTGAAGCATTACATCCTTTTCAAGATGGCAATGGTCGTATCGGTAGGATGTTAATTACGTTGATGCTATGGTCTTCGCAAACAATATCAGAACCCCATTTTTACATTAGTGGATATTTAGAAGAAAATAAAAAGCAATATACAAGCGTAATGAGAAATGTATCTCGTAACAATGATTGGAAAGAATGGTGTATCTTCTTTCTGGAGGCAATCGAGCAACAAGCAATTAGAAATCTTGCCATCGCAGAAAGCATCAGAGAATTATACGAGGAAATGAAAATTAGATTTTCCGATATTTTATCTTCCAAATACAGTTTTAACGCTCTCGATTTTGTGTTTACCAATCCAGTATTTCGGAATAATAGATTCACAGGTAATAGCGGTATTCCTAGAGCAACTGCTGCTCGATTTACCAGAATTCTTTTGGAAGAAAATTTAATAAATGTAGTTGAAGATGCTTCAGGCAGAAAAGCAGCATTATATTCTTTTGAACCACTAATGACTCTTGTTAGAGTATAGGACAATGTATGTCAGGAAAAACGTTTTGATGAATTTTCTTTGATCGCAGTAATACGAAATATTATTTAAATTAGACTAAAATATTTAATTTATGAGTGAATCGGTATATCGATCTAGATTAGCTCAACCAATAGATAAATTAGCGATCGCCTTAATCGCCCTATTAGCCCTTGCTATAGGGTTATTAATCTGGGGTGGAACTGGTTGCAAGGATGACTGTCTGTTTCATGCAGGGGCTAGAGTCAATAGTTTTAGCTGGGATAATAAAACTATCGGTGGACAAGATCGGGCTTTTATTTTGACTTTCAATCGTCCGATGGATCGCGATAGCGTTGAAGAAAATTTAACGATTGCTCCTCCTCTACCAGGTAAAATTAGTTGGTCTGGCTTGAGACTGGCTTATACTCTGGATAATCCCGCACCCTATGGCGAAAGCTATAATGTTGCCCTAGCCCGAGCGAAAGATAGATTTCCTAATCAAAAGCAAGCAGGATCACAAATAAAGCCTTTTAATGCCGAATTTCGCACTCGCGATCGCGCTATAGCTTATGTTGGTAGGGAGGGAGAGGTAATGGGAAGATTAGTTTTAGCTG
>CAKZYI010000586.1 GCA_937884735.1 uncultured Pleurocapsa sp. | reverse complement strand
AAATGAATGGCTTTGAATTTTGTCGTCAATTGCGATCGCAACCTTCAGGAAAGCTAATTCCCTTTATTTTTCTCTCGGCAAAAAACGATCTAGACGATCGCATTCAAGGACACACTATTGGTGCAGATAGCTATCTCACCAAGCCATTTGAAATGAAAGAATTATTGGCAAACATTGAAGCTTTGATCGAACGTTCTCGGCGAGTGCATGCCGAAATAGTTCATTTAATCGAACAGCTTGTCAGTTCTCAATCGGCTTCTAGCTTATTGACAGATATCAATCATCGTTCCACCCCGCAGCAGATTGTAGCCGTACCTCAATCAGAAAAACCAACTTCTAATCCCAAACCTCTACCTTTGACCCCCGCAGAAGAAAGAGTTTTTTGGGAAACTATTCAAGGCTTTACCAACAAACAAATCAGCGAACGCTTGTTTATTAGTCCCCGTACTGTGCAAACCCATCTAAGTAATATTTTAAATAAGCTGAATTTAAATAATCGTACTCAGTTAGTACGTTTTGCCTACGAGCAAGGTTACGAAAAAGTTTAGAATTCTCGATTCAATAACCAGATAATTTTTGATGCAATTTAAACTTTTGCTTCAACCAAAGCGTGATAATATTTGCTTAGGTAAAGACTGAGTACAAACACTCAAAAACACCAGGTTGATTTTTACCTGAGTTTAATTCTTCATCCCTTCAATTTTAATAGCGGTAGGTTAGCTGCGATCGGTGAAATTTGTATGGAAAACATTAGCGATTTGCAACATCAGATATATTCAGAACCAGAGAAAAAACAGTTAAAATCTGTTTCTCAACTGCTAGAAGAAGGTGAGACTGGTTTAAATATTCTCATGGACTGGATGAAGTCGGTAGAGCTTTCCTCCGATAACTTGGCTTTGGGCAAAGCTTATCAGGCTTTACATCTCATGCAAAATCCCGTAGTCCAAAGTTTCTTGACTAGCAATTTTCCCGATGGTGTAGTAGAGCTAGAGTCAGACTGTGGTATAGATTATCAGCCAGTTCAACAGTTACTCGCACAGCAAGATTTTCAAGGTGCTGATGTGGTAACTCTACAAAAACTGTGTGAGCTAGCAGGAGCGTCAGCCGTTGAAAGAAAATGGGTATATTTCACAGAAGTAGAAAGTTTTCCTGTCAAAGATTTAAAGACTTTAGATAGGCTGTGGTTGGTGTACTCAGAATGAAAGTTTGGATTTTCAGTACAAAGAAAAATTTGGCTATCTGTTGGTAAGGATTTCGCCAAACTATGGACAAAAATAGATTGGAAATCTGGCAATACATGGACTCGCTATCCTAAAGAGTTTATCTGGGATTTAACTGCTCCTGTGGGTCATCTACCTCTGTCGAATCAGTTACGGGGAGTAAGAGTCATTGATGCTATTTTTGCCCATCCAGCTTGGAAAAAGGATTGAAGCTTTAGTATTTGACAATATTTGACAAAGTAAATTTGACAAAGTGAAGACTGTAGTTCAAGATTTTTACTCAAACTACAGTTTTTTGCTGAAAAAAGAAAATTTTTATCTTTTTATCGTTTAAATATCGTTATTTTACGAATCTCTGCTTAAAATGTTCGTTCCAAGAGTTTTTGGGGAACTTTAGAACTAGTTAACTAAAAAATGTATAAATTTTTTCTATTGACTTGTAAAAATTTTTCCCACTAACTTTTAGGCTAAATTCTGACAATAACTTCTAAATCAAGACGTTACAGGCAGAATATTGTAAATAGCCACATACAATAAATCTTATTAAAATCCAGTGATACCAGTGCAAGCAGTAAATTTAGGGTCACAAGTCGCCAACATGACTAAACCAAAAAATCAGCTTTTTTGCCGTTTAGATGATTTTACTCCCTCGACTAGAGAGCAGTTGAGGTTGAAAACCCTCGGCGAACTAGGTTTATTAGTGTCTGAAGCCGTTCCTGTTTTTGAGGAAGCAACTCAAAAAGCTGCGGCTTTCTCTGATGCACCAATATGTATTTTAGGTCTAGTTGTAGAACAGGAACTTTGGTTTAAATCGGCAGTTGGTTTATCTACCATTGGCTTGATGAACCAGATTGCTGCTCAAAGAAAAATATCTCTTCATGAATCTTTTAGTGCTTATGTTGTTGATAGTCAGCAACCTTTAGTCATAGATAATACTTTGAGTAATACTGTTTTTGCCAATACAATTCTGGCTCAACACTGTGGCATCAGATCTTACTTGGGAGTTCCTCTAATTAGTTCTAATGGTTTGTGTATTGGGACTTTAGAAGTAATGGACTGGAGAGAAAGAGATTTTAATCAGCGAGATGTGGAGCATTTGGCTTTGTTAGCTCGTTGGTGCTTGGGAGAATTTGAACGCAACCAAATTATTAAAACGAAACAAAGCGTTTCTCACAACAATATCAATCAACTTCCGTGGGAAAAAGCTAATAGTCTAATATCTCATTTCAATGGTTCTGAGAGTGTATCTAATAATAGTGTATCAACGAGTCACGCGATCGCCAGTCCCACAATAGATCGCTCCAGTCCGATTAAAATTAAATTGCTGTCTCAGCTAACTCAGGAATTGAGAACTCCTTTAACTTCAGTTATTGGTATGGCAAGCGTACTACACCGAGAAGTTTATGGACCTTTGACCCTTAAGCAGCGAGAATATTTAGAAATTATTCATGATAGCGGTCAAAACTTGATTTCTTTGGTGGATGAGATTGTTAATTTAGGAATCTTAAACGAGCAAAATTCCGAAATAAATGCGGGTTCGGTAGATATTGAAATGCTCTGCCAACAGGTGATTAATAGTCTTTTGGAAAGCGCGAAACAACAACAGCAGCAATTATGCCTTTCTGTTGAGCCTGGAAACCGTATTTGGTTTTTAGATAAAGAGAAAGTTAGACAAGCTCTTTATTATTTAATTACTAGCATTATCGAAATGTCTGAACCTGGAGGCGAAATCAAGGTTCATGTTTCTCGAAGAAATAAGGCGTTGAACATTGCCGTGGGAATTTCTCATCCTTGGCTTGGAGAAGGTTTTGGCGAAGAAAATTTGTATTCTAAGGCTGTTACAAAGGCTTTAAAGCAAAATCAAGCAAGTATTTCTGAAAGCGATAGATTTAACGCGGGAATAAGCGATATTTCTCTAAATAATCATCAGGTATTAACTTCTTCCGCTTTGATGATTGCGATCGATGACAAAAATATGATTGATAAAAATACTAATAAAGTTCCCAGGGAGCTTTTAGGATTGCTGTTCTGCTGTCACCTAACTGAATTGCATGAAGGGAAAGTGGTAGTTCAAGGATCTAGTAACTTTAGCTATCGCTATGTACTTCAATTTCCTAAAGCTCAATTAGAGGAAGAAGATTGCTAAGTAGATAATCAATTGTTAATGATTGACGAACTATTGGTTTAGGATAAGGATGTTTAATTTCAGCATCTACTCATGAAATCTGCTTGGTTTACTATCATGCTTTCCAAGCCACATATACTTCAGTGGCAAAAAAGTAGCTATCTTTATCGTTTGGTGGGATGGTTGTCTAATTGGCGACAAGGAAGTTGGTTATGGCAATGGTCAGAAGCGATCGCAGCCTGTTTGATTAGCTTGGTTTTTTTATTTGCACCTTTTGTCTCTACTTCTTTAATTGGCGTATTACTGATTGCTGTTGCTGCTTACTGGGTTTTAAATACTGTCTCTTCTAAAGAGAAAATAGCAACTACGCCAGTTCATATTCTAGTTTTTTTATATTGGTGTGTGGCGACGGTAGCTACGGCTTTTTCTCCTGTCAAATCTGCTGCTTTAAATGGTTGGGTGACTCTTACCCTATATTTAGTTTTATTTGCTTTAGCTGCGGAAATATTGCGATCGCCAAAACTGTGTAATTGGATTATTACTAGTTTTTTGTTAACTTCTCTATTGGTTAGTGCTTATGGAGTGCGTCAGGAATTTTTTGGAGTACAACAGTTAGCTACTTGGAACGATCCTAAGTCGGCTTTGGCTAATGATACGAGGGTATATAGCTATCTGGGTAATCCTAATTTGCTGGGAGGATATTTATTAGCTGCGATCGCCCTTAGTGTTGCTGCGGTGTTTATTTGGCGTGGTTGGATTCAAAAAACCCTGGCAACAATTATGGTGATGATGAATTCCGCCTGTTTGTATTTTACTGACAGTCGCGGTGCTTGGTTAGCAATGGCGGTATTAATTGGCGCGTTGCTGTTGCTGTTTTATTTTTGGTGGCAAAAATATTTACCCCGTTTTTGGCAAGTATGGTTACTACCCCTAGTTTTTGGTAGCTTGGGAGGAATGTTTATAGTGGCATTTATTTCCGTTGAGCCTTTACGTATTAGACTCTTGAGCATTTTTGCAGGAAGGGAAAACAGTAGTAATAATTTTCGCATCAATGTCTGGGAAGCCTGCTTTAAAATTATTAGAGACTATCCTCTGATTGGAATTGGCCCAGGAAACGATGCTTTTAACCAAATCTATCCCCGCTATATGAATTCCCGTTACCCTGCTTTGAGTGCCTATTCTGTGTATCTAGAACACCTTGTTGAAATGGGGTACATCGGCTTTAGCTGTTTTGTGTGGTTAATTGTCGCAACTATCAATCATGGAGTAAGACAGCTTATTCGCCTGCGCCAAAGTAGAAATAAACAAGGAATTTATTTAATTGCTGCGATCGCAGCAACCGTTAGTCTTGGTTTTCATGGCTTTGTAGATACTGTCTGGTATCGTCCCCAAATCAATACTATTTGGTGGTTAATGTTGGCAATTATCGCTAGTTTTTACGACGACTATAGATTCGATTCTAGTTCTAATTAGTGTGGCTATGAGAAAGTAATAATTAATGAGTAATAAGTAAAGCTATACAATTGGTTTTGATAATATAATTTCTTTTTCAAGATATCAAAACCACTTTTTATCTTTAATTGTCTAACGATAAACACTACGAATCAAAGTAATATCTGAGACGGTTTTACTAGAAGAGTTTATCTTTTGATTGTGGTATAATATAGAGTCAATTTTTCTATATGGTTTTCCATCAAGTAATAGTTTAGTCAGGCTATTGTTATGTTGTAATCCTACTAATAAATGTTCTATTCCTATTTCGGTTAAATGATTTTTTCGCAAATCTAACCGCTGTAGTGTTTGATTATTAGTTAAAAATTCGCCTATTACTTTTGCACCGCGATCGCTAATTTTGTTGCCCTCTGCCTGCAAGACTTTAGTAGAAGGACTATAGCCAAAGTTAAGAGAAGTAATGTTAGGATTACTTTCAATCGCTTTTAAAATAGAGATAGAACCAAGGTCGCCAATATTATTACTATTCAATCCTAATTCTTTTAAAGTTTTGTTTTGTCTTAAAGCTTCAGATAAAATTACCGCACCTTTATCTTGAAGATGATTTGTCCCAACAAACAAGTACTTTATTTTGGTATTATTTTTTAGCAAGTCTGCCAATAAATAAGCATCATTACTATTAAAATTATTACCTGAAAGATAAAGCCTTTCGATAACACAATCAGAATTAATTAAAGCTTCAATTATAATTGCCAAACCGTCCGTTTTTATAGCCGTATTGACCAAATCGAGAGTTAGCAGTGATGAATTAGAATAAATCATTTGAGCGATCGCTTTTGCTCCGCCAATGCCAATTGGATTTCGTTTGAGCCACAATCCTTTAATAGTTTTATTTAGGACTTACGCAAAAGAAAAATTTGATTGGAGCAGAGTAAACAAGTTAAGGTC
>CAKZYI010000585.1 GCA_937884735.1 uncultured Pleurocapsa sp. | reverse complement strand
TATTAACGGCGGATTTGAGAAGTTTGGGCAGCTAGCATATCGCGCTTCAATGACGCTGCTAGTTGCTCCAAAAAACTATACTCGCGCCAACAGCATGAATACGGCTATTGGCTATAGTTCTAATATTATCGCTCCCGCAGTAGCAGGAATACTTTACCCGATTATCGGACTGGGAGGGATTTTTTCGATTAAGCTAGCATTAATGGCGATCGCTCTTTGTATTTTAGTCTTACTTCAAATTCCTCAACCAATTGAAGGCAGAAGGCAGAGGGCAGAGTGCAGAAGACAGGGGAGCAAGGGGATAATAAATCGATTAGGTATTTTCTGGTCGGAGGTGACATTTGGGATACGTTATCTTTGGCAGTCTCCAGGTTTGCGATCGCTACTTATTATTACCACGTTATTTTGGTCGGCACTCAATGTAAGCGAGACAATATACGATCCGATGATTTTGGCTCGCACTAATGGTAGTTCTCAAGCTTTAGGTGCTGTTTCCACGATCGCAGGGTTTGGTGGTATTGCTGGAGCGATCGCAATTAGTATTTGGGGTGGTTTCAGGTGTAATGTTAGGGGAATGCTAGTAGGGTTTGGTCTTGTTGGAATAGTGAAAACAGTATTTGGTTTGGGGCAGAGTTTATTTATTTGGCTTCCCGTTCAATTTTGTTCCTCGCTTAATTTTCCTTTAATCGAAAGTTCGGAAACTGCATTATGGATGGCTGCAATACCAGCAAAAGTTCAGGGAAGAGTGTTTGCTGCCCATTTCTTGGTTTACGACTTAATTAGTATGCCTGTTGGCTTGTTAGCAGGAATATTGAGCGATCGCTTTTTTGAACCAGCGATGAACTCTCCTAGTTTATTGCAGTTTGTATTCTCGCCTATTTTTGGTAAAAGTGCGGGGGCGGGTATTGCCATGCTTTATGTTTTAAGTGCGATCACCATGCTATTAGTAGGAATATTTGGTTTTAGAATATCTCAACTTTATGCCATTGAGAAAGACAAGTAATAGTCAAAATTATTGAACTATTACCTCGATTTATAATTAAGTAGCTATTAAATATAGAGCGATCGCATTTAATAAACTAGTAATGACGATTAAACTAACATCAGATGAATTTTACGAGCAGTTTCAGGAAGCTGATGAGGAGCAGCTACAGTGGGACATTAACGATGAGTTAGATGTTGTTGAAAAGTTTGATGCTCGTTTTTCTCAGGGATGGAAACGAAGTATTCAGTTGAGAGAAGGTATCGAGCTAAGAATCGATCGCCATCAACCTAGCGATCACTTGCTGATAAAGCATATTCCCGAAGGAGAAAATCGTGACATTGATTTTTGTTTTATGCTTTCTGGAAAAGGACAAGAAGTTTTTACTTCAACACCTAATGACATTCTGATTCCATATATTAATGAAAAATACTACTTAAAAGGTAATGGTCTTGCTTCGCAAGTTATTGGCGACTTTTCTGATTTAAAACCTTATTCTCTTCTTTTTATTTCCATTCATCCGACAATACTCCACTCTTTTGTCGCTTCTGATGAGAAAAATCTGCCCAAAAATCTTGACCATCTAATTAGAACCTCAAGTCAAGAGACTTATAGGCGATCGGGAGACACACAACCAATGATGAATACTGTGCTACAACAAATTTTACACTGTCCCTATCAAGGAATGGTTAAACGAGCTTATCTAGAAAGTAAAGTCATTGAGCTAATGGCATTGGTACTAGATCATGAAATTGCTATTCAACAGGGAGAGGTAAAAAAAGCTTCACTCAAGCTCGAACAAATAGAGCGTATTCACTATGCTAGAGAGATTTTACTGAAAAACTTAACTAATCCCCCTTCTTTAGATGAATTAGCACGTCAAGCAGGTTTAAATGAGTTTCTATTAAGACAGGGTTTTCGGCATTGTTTTGATACGACTGTTTTTGGCATACTTCGAGAGCGACGTTTGGAGCTAGCCAAACAACTTCTAGCAGAGCAAGATATTAGCGTGACTGAAGCAGCATATAGAGTTGGTTATGCAAGTCTTCCTTCCTTTTCTCAAGCGTTTAAACGTAAGTTTGGTATTAGTCCCAAAACACATCAAAAAAACTGTAGATAAATATTAAATAAAAAGTGCTGTAAAAGATCGGTCTAGGATAAAAAAAAATCGGTTTGGGATAAAAAAAATATTGGAAAATTCCGTATAGTTATTGAGAACAGATTTCATTTACAAGACAAAAACGCTCAATCTAATACTTACGAAGCTTTTTCAGCAGAGAAGTAGTCTCCAAGAAAACATCTTTGGAGAAGGAAAATGCCGTTTATTCAAGCTACATCGAACAATTTTCTAGATTTCTGAGTACTTTACTGTGACGCAGAGCCGTTTCATATAAGGAGCAAATAATTTTTACTGAGTTGATGTTTTTATGGTTCTGACATCGGCTAAATAAACGCGAGGCATAATCTTCACGCACTTCTGCACTACTTGAAAATAATTTTGATATTCCCGCTCTCGCAACTATTTCTCTTAAGAGGAATAACCATTCGGGTTAGGGAGAGCATCGTTTGTTTTGTCTTGAAATCAAACATATTTAGGAAGTATTAATAATGACACAGGTAAGTCTTTCCACTTCTACTAACTACTCAGGGTCGCAAAACGCCCTGATTGAAGAGCTTGGGACATCCTTAACTGTCAACTTTGAACTGGACGAAGCAGTACCCTCAGGAGGCTTAAAAGAATTCGTCGATAGCGATGTAGCGCAAATTATCAATCGCTAAGAATTGCCAGGGTTTGCTTTTA
>CAKZYI010000584.1 GCA_937884735.1 uncultured Pleurocapsa sp. | reverse complement strand
GTAAAAATTTTCCTTCGGTAATATTTTTAAATTGCGGTGGATTTTGATCGTCGATACAGGATGGCAAACAGCTAAGATCCATGTCTGAAATTGGATGCATAAATAAGGGAACAGAATAACGAGGAGTTGCTAATAATTCTGGTGCTGGATTAGCAACTCGATGAACAGTAGATTTTTATTTTTTGTTGGTCAATCTTTCGAGCATATCGCCAACATTGACTACTATTTGATCGGGAAGTGCTGTCACAGGTATCCATTCACCATCTCTGCGTAAAATTTGCAGTCCTTCTGCACTGGCTCCCATGAGCAGAGTAATCAAGTTAATATCACCGTGGGCTGCTGCTCGTACTGCACCTTCATCTATGCTTTGAGGATCGTCTAGAGGAAAGTAGTGAATTGCGCGGAGAATACTATTACCTTGTTTTACTCGATCGTCAAAATAAAACTCGTCTAATCCTAAGTATAAAGCGATCGCTCTTAAAATTTCGATTCCTGTTTTTTCTAAAATACGAAAAGCTTTTGTTGTTGCCGTAGCAAATTCGGGAACTTCTCGAGGAAAGATGTTTGATGGATATCCTAAAATCAATTTCTCTGCTGGAGAAACTTCTTGTCCCACATGATAAAACTCTTTAAGGTCGCCAATACTTCTGCCTTTAGCGTGTTCTTTTCCTTTTGCTGTATAACCTCGTTGTCCTCCCAAATTCTCAGCTTCATAGTTTAATTTGGTAGCTTCAGGTAAATCAAAAAACTGTCTTACCGAATCATACAAACTAGAAGTAATATCATGGGATAAACCATGATTCTTGACTGCAACAAAACCAATATTATTAAACGCTTCGCCTAAATTTTGCACAAATTTTTGCTTGCTGGTGGCATCCTTGGAAGTAAAGTCGCTCAAGTCTACACAAGGGATTTCATTGTATAAAATATTGTTCATGAAGTTACTTTTAGATCGAGATAGTTGACTAGTGAAGATGGCTTTTAGTTAAAGCTCAAGGATTTTGAACAGCACATAGTTTAGCTCAATTGAAACATAATTATTATTAGATTAGAGTTTTGTTAGATCTTTTGCCTGGATTAATATGCACATCACTTGACGAAAAATGTATAAATTAAGACACAATTAATTGCTGCTAAATATTTTAATTATGTTGCTTTTCAATGTGTAGTTAAAATTAACTACAATACATTATGAAATTAAATTTATACAGTCTAGAATCAACCATATCAAAAGTGTTTGCCTCGATCGATAATTTTAGTAATCAAAGCCATAAAAATAGAGGTTAATCAAGACAATTTCAACTTTAGGATTGAGAAAAGTATCTAATTTTCACCTTATGTACAGAGAAAGTAGGATAATTATCTCAACACGAAAAATAAATAATCTGTTATTAGAGAAAACGGCAGTATGCATTTAAGCGAAATAACTCACCCCAACCAGTTGCACGGTTTATCAATCCGCCAACTAGAGGACATCGCCCGCCAAATAAGAGAAAGACATTTAGAAACAGTCGCCAATAGTGGAGGGCATTTAGGGCCAGGATTAGGTGTCGTAGAACTAACTATAGCTTTATATCAAACATTAGATTTAGATCGCGATAAAGTCATCTGGGATGTAGGACACCAAGCCTACCCTCACAAACTACTAACGGGTAGATACAAAGATTTTGGCACTTTACGTCAAAAAAAAGGCGCAGCGGGCTATCTCAAAATAAGTGAAAACAAGTTCGACCATTTTGGTGCGGGACACGCTTCTACTAGTATTTCTGCTGCATTAGGAATGGCAATGGCTAGGGATGCTAGGGGTGAAGATTTTAAATGTGTAGCGATTATTGGTGACGGTGCTTTGACAGGAGGTATGGCACTAGAAGCAATCAATCATGCAGGACATTTGCCCAACACCAATTTGATGGTGGTGTTGAATGACAACGAAATGTCTATTTCTCCCAACGTAGGGGCAATTTCTCGTTACCTCAACAAAGTTCGTTTATCTGACCCCGTACAGTTTCTTTCTGACAATCTAGAAGAACAGTTTAAGCAACTACCATTTTTGGGAGAGTCTTTAACTCCTGAAATGGAAAGAGTCAAAGAAGGCATGAAGCGTTTAGCTGTACCCAAAGTTGGTGCGGTAATTGAAGAGTTGGGCTTCAAATATTTTGGACCTATTGATGGTCACAATCTAGAAGAGTTGATCTCTACTTTTAGGCAAGCTCATAAAGTACCCGGCCCTGTATTGGTACATGTAGCAACGGTGAAAGGAAAAGGATATGCGATCGCCGAAAAGGATCAAGTAGGCTATCATGCTCAAAGTCCCTTTAATCTGGCTACAGGTAAAGCCATACCCGCTACTAAACCCAAACCTCCAAAATATTGCAAAGTTTTTGCCGATACTTTAACTACCTTGGCAGAAAACGACTCCAAAATTGTTGGTATCACCGCTGCAATGGCAACAGGTACGGGTTTGGATATTTTGCAGCGCAAGTTGCCAAAGCAATATATTGATGTAGGCATTGCCGAGCAACATGCCGTTACTTTAGCAGCAGGGATGGCTTGTGAAGGAATAAAACCTGTAGCGGCTATTTATTCTACCTTCTTACAGCGGGCATACGACCAGATTATTCATGATATCTGTATTCAAAAATTACCAGTATTTTTCTGTTTAGATCGAGCAGGAATTGTCGGTGCCGATGGGCCTACTCATCAAGGAATGTACGATATAGCTTATCTACGCTGCATTCCCAATATTGTAGTCATGGCTCCTAAAGATGAGGCAGAATTGCAAAGAATGGTAGTAACAGGCATCAACTACAATGACGGCGCGATCGCAATGCGTTATCCTCGTGGTAATGGTGTAGGCGTGCCATTGATGGAAGAAGGATGGGAAGCCATTGAAATCGGCTAAGGAGAAATACTTCGCAGTGGTGATGATATCCTGCTTGTTGGTTATGGTACTCAAGTGTATCCTGCACTCCAGGTAGCAGAGATTTTAAACGAACATGGTATTGAAGCAACGGTAGTTAATGCTCGCTTTGTTAAACCACTTGATACAGATCTTATTGCTCCTTTAGCCAAACGTATTGGCAAGGTTGTTACTATGGAGGAAGGATGTCTCATGGGTGGCTTTGGCTCGGCAGTCTTAGAAGCACTCCAAGAACAAAATATTCAAGTTCCTGTTAAACGTTTCGGCGTGCCTGATATCTTAGTCGATCATGCTTCTCCAGACCAGGCTAATGCTAGTTTAGTTTTGTGCAGTCCTCAAATGGCAGAGAGCATCCTTAAAACTTTCTTTGATAGCAAGGAAAAAGAGCCTTCTATAGTGAGTTAAGGGAACTATTGTTGTAGCTTATCGTCAACATTATGACGATATATAAACTGGCACTAAAATTACACGCAAACCTGGTAAACACTCTAGACTATTAATTGTGTGTGAGGAGTAAGTGTAAGAGAGAAAGGTTTTGGGGTCGAAACACGGCAAGACTCCCAAAACCTTTTTCTTTGGAAATTTTTAGCTATTACGTTTTGAGTATCATGTCTCAACTTCCCAAGCTAGAGCAGCTAACGTAGATGCTAGCTATATCTATAAATACGCAGAGATTAAACAGTACATCCAAGACTTAACAATAAAACAGGAACAAAAGGTAACCCGACTATACTTCAAGCTCGTTTTGATGAGTCTAGCCAGGTAATTATCAACCAATTCAGAAAAAGAATTAAGAAACTGCAATTGAAGCGAGATGATTCACGTCGCATCAATTAATATTGGCTCGTAAGGTCTGTCATTTTCAGAATGTAAAGAAGTTAGTAGAAAGACTTCAGGTTGAGAATACATTGCTTAAGGAGAAACTAAGTAAAAACCAAAATCAATACCAATTAAGTAGTGAAACACAACTTAATTTTTGAAGAGATTTTAATTGATATCATTGCAATAAATACAAGTGAATCCAAATTAATACATGTCTCTATTGAAAAAGACTTTGGAATTTCTTTACCGACAACAAATTTTTTATTGTTTACTTGTTCTATTTATTGGTGCTGCATTGCTAACTTTTCCCCCAAAAGCAAGTGCGGGATTTGGATTGAGGAACGTCTGGTATCCTGATGGGGAAATTAGATGGTATGCCGAAACTGCACCAGGATTACTGCCTCATTTAACAAGAGCACAGGTTAACAATGTAATTGCGCCCACTATGCGCTATATGTCTGAGCGTTTACCACTCAATATTCAAAGACGTTATGCTTTAGATTCATCTAATTTAATTTTCAAAAAAAGTATATTTGAGGGTTCAGGAGCTTGGACGTTTGACTATTGGAATCCTGATGCAGAGCCAAAAGATATTGCTTATTTTGGCAGTGTAAATCCAAGAACTACAGCTCATGAATTTGGTCATGCCCTTGGTATGCCTCACGAACATCAACGCGAAGATGCTCGCGAATCTGGGCAAGTTACAATAACGACTCAAGATCCTAATTGTAGAGATCGACTAGCAACCCCTACAGGCTCATTAGATTTTCCTAATTACGGAATCGTTGATGATGATACCTTTCTGATTAATAGTATCCGCTATCAAAGTCCTTTTGATAAAAGCTCTGCGATGATGTATCGAAATAGTTGTGTAAACATTGCTGGAGGAGTACGGGCTCCTCTACCTAATTATAAAAGAACACGAGCACTATACAGTCCTGATGATATTAATAGCATCTATCGAGTTTACAGTCGGGGTTTAGGCAAAAATAAACCTGACGAATTGTTTGGTCACGCAACTGCTGTTTTTGTCCTAGATGATGACAGCCTTGATGATATAGTAGTTGCTGCATACCAATAAGATAATATAGTAGACTCAAAAATTAATTTGTACTTTTATCGTGGCGTAGCAACAGATCCTTCAGAAAGAAATTCTGGGCGTAGATATATGCCGTGGTTTGTACATAATATTGATACCGCTTCCTTTACTGATTTAGAAGATAGTCTATTTAATAGCTTGACTTTGGCTTCTGGCGACTTTGATAACGATGGACGTGTTGAACTTGCAGTTAGCTATCCTTATTATGGACTAGACAGAGAAAGACGAGTAACAATTTATGGACAGGCATTACCTACGGCATTTTCACAAGGATCTGGCTCTGAACCATGGGGTATTAAAGGTCTTCGAGAGCTGCAAACAATTACTCCTTCAGATATCGACCCAGAGTATCTGGGTAAAGAAACTTTTGGTATAGAACTTACGACGGGAAAACTGACCAGTAGAGCCAACGATGATTTACTGATTGGTTGGTCTAGTGCTAGAAAAAAACAATTCTCATCTATGTCCCAACAAGCATCGGGAGCAGTTGTACATTTGAGAGGTCTAACAGCTAATCCCAACTCTGATACTACAACTCCCCCTCTTGATGTTACCACTTCAATCATCATCGAAAATCCAGCGTCACAATCATTTCCCATACCCTTCCCATCAGGATCTTCCCGTCACGATTTTGGAAGTAGTATTTCATTGGTTCAAGGATCGCTTTCAGGAGCATTTGATACTTTGGTAGTAGGAGCACCTGGATATGATTCAAATAGAGGTCGAGTTTATATTTATGGTAATTCAGTGCTTGGATCTATACCGAGAATTCCAGAAATTTTAGCAACTCTTGAAGGAGAACCTAATTCTCGTTTTGGGCATTCATTAGCAAGCATTTACGTCGATAATACTAATGCTCCAAATACAAATCATTCGACTGTTGTTGGAGCTCCAAATGAGAGAAATACTGAAAGTAGAGCGATTGGTGCTGTTTACCATTACGGTTTGGGATTTGGAACAGAAGTCACAATCGTAGAAAGGGGTCGTTTTACTGCTCCGTCTCATCGATTAAGCAGCAATATGCAATGGGGGTACTCGCTTTCAGTTCTCGGTGATGGCAATGATAGTAACTATGAACAGATTCAAGTTGGTATTGGAGCTCCTGGTGCGGAATCGAATCAAGGACTTGTTTTTGCTTGGCATCCTTTCACCGACTCTGGCGATTTTTCTAACTCTGGCGCAAGTTTGACTGCACCCCGTAATAATAGTCGTCGATATGGAGAAGTGATTAGCTCAATTTCATTTGATACCCGTCATGGATTTTTGATCAGTGCGCCAAGAGGAATAGTTAACGCTCAAGAATCTGGTTTTGTTCAGGCTCGAATTAATCAGGAGAGCTTAACCAATAGTACGTGGAATTCAGATCGCCAACTCATACATCAGGGTGTTAAAGGAGATCTTTTACCAGAAAACTTGTAGTTTAATTCTTAATGTTGGATCTCCTCTACCACTAAAAGCTACGATACTTCTTAATTGCCGTTCACAACTTTTACTTGTTTTAACAGAAAGTAGGTTCGGAAGTTAACAGGTACTACTGAGCATAATAAACTTCAAAAACCCAGATAAGTTTGTTGTTATCACCGTTTCCTTCCTGGGTCATCAAAGCACGAACTTCGTAATCAGGTCTAGTGAGAGTTTTGTCACCAGCGGTGTGAGTATTATTGAAAACCGATTCAGCAGGCTCATTGTCACTTTCTTGAGTCTTGCCAAGACCAATCGCAGCTTCTTCAAACCCTGGTATTGGTATGAATTGAAGATATGGGTAGCTAATTGCAAACTGGAAATATGCGTTTCCAATTTTATAGTTTGCAGCCATAGCAGCATCTCCTCCTGTACCACCTTCAAAATCTCGACTAGCTACAGTTTTTGGCTCAACATCAATAAAAGGCCACTGACCTACCTGGTTGAAAGCTCCTACACGTCTTAGCTTTTCATTAGTTCTGTTAATGATCAAAGAATTGAAGTTCTTTTGATATCTAAAAGAATTTAAAATTTGTTCTATGGCTTCATTTCCATCAATATTAATATCGACACCCACGTTAACAGGCATCTCAAGATTACTAAGTAGATTACTAAGTAGGCTGCCCGCAACTACTGAAGCAGAGGGATCCGCCTGAGCTGTTCTAAAGTTAGATAAATTTACAGCTTCAATAGCTTGGTTATTTCTGTTAATGGCTCTAAAGGTACGCATTTGAGGTTGTTCAACCATAACATTTTCCTCTCGATAAGGTTTATTTAACTTGGTGCGCGTGATTATTGTGTGTATTTAAAAAAGCACATTAAGTTTTAAGTCTTAAAATGCAGTTATTGAAATTACTAGATATTAGAAAGTTATCTAGTCACGTATCATCTTCCTAAAGTATTGCTACTAATTAGTGTTTAGTGTTTTTTCACCAGATGTTTGTTTAGACATAATATTGCCTTAGAACAAAATAGCTTAAAAGGGCGGTTTACCGTAATGCTTATAGAGGTATTTACACTCAAATCACCATAAATCACATTGTTTCTATATAAACAGCGATTTTCATAT
>CAKZYI010000583.1 GCA_937884735.1 uncultured Pleurocapsa sp. | reverse complement strand
TTTGATATTAGCAAAATTACGCGTTCTAGGCAATAACTTTATATTTAAAGCCTTTACCATATTGTCCAGGGGTAACTCCCACAATACGTTTGAAATGTCGATGTAAATGACTTTGGTCGCTAAAGCCTGTTTCCACAGCAACATCAACAATAGACATTCCTATTGCTAATAGCTTTTTAGCCTCAATGATCCGCACCTGCAATAAATAGGCGTGAGGAGGTAAACCAAGTGCTTTACGAAATACTCGCAACAGACGTAAGGGTTTAAGATTAACTAGGTGGGAGAGTTGTTCTAAAGAAATATTTTTTGCATAATTAGCCAATAAGTATTCTTGAGTTAGTCTAACGGCAGTAGCTTCTGAGCTAATAAATTTGATTGGTGGTGGTGCTTGAGCATATTTACTAACCAGTTGAGCAAAAGTCCAAATTAAAAGTGATTCTTTTTCTAATTTAGAAGCAGAATTTTCCAGACGCAGGTGCAGATGACGCAATTGTGCAGCAAGCTGTATATCCTGAATTACAGGATGAGGAAAATAAGGCAGGGGTTGAAAACGATCTGCTAATTCTGATGCTGATTGTTGAAGAATCTGAGTTTCAGGATAAAACATTCGATAAGTCCAACCAGATTTAGTAACTGCGTATCCTGTATGAACTTCTCCTGGATGAACAATGATAATACTACTGGGAGGAGCAAAGTGGTTAGCCCCCTGATAGCGAAAACCTTCAATTCCCGCTTCAATTATTCCGATCGCATAACCTTCGTGAGTATGTCGTGAAAAACTATGATCGACATAAGTTGCCCGTAACAATTCTAGATTGCCCAAAGAGCGATCACACCAAAACTTGGCTCTTTCTTGATGGAGCTGGAATTTCATCTAAACAACCAAAAAAATTTTAGACTCTAAATTTACTTTGATTGATGGGGTTTAATTTTGTCTTGTACATTTTTGCAGATATAGTACAAGAGCTTGCCTATCTATAAAAGTTTAAAACAGATATGGACTAAGATTTTTGCACTTGTTTATAGTTGGGCTAATAGTACTAGTTAAATATTCAAATAAAAATAATTGTTTCCCGTAACGTCTGTTATTTGTTTTTTTTTTTATTTTTTAGAATAGCTCAAAGCAAAGTGAAAACCATCATCTTGAATATTGTCTCCGCGATCGTCTAAATTCACTAGAGGAGGAGCATAATCAATTCTTAGATTCAGGTTGGTTATAGGCTGACAAATTACTCCTAAGCCCAAGGCTGCAATAAAGTTTTGATCTGGTAGTTCGTTGGGATTATCTCCATTATTCCAAACCGTCCCCATATCAAAAAATGGTGCTAGAGTCAGTTGGGGTTGACCAATACGATTTTGAACTAACGTCCAGCGATCTTCAATGGAAAATCGAAAGCCGTTGTCCCCCGATCGCACATTTTGACGATAGCCTCTAATAGACTGCCCCCCTCCAATGACAAATTGTTGTGATGCCAGCAAACTATCAGGAGTTAGTTGAAACTCCGCTTGAATAATCAAAAAATTGACCGTCAGGAATAGAATCTTCATTGTCTGTAGCACCAAAAATACCCAACCCTGCGTTGAAGCTAGAATTAAATGCCCAGGCACCAGAAGGCTGACGCAAAACGTAATCCTGTCCAAAGCGAAGCACGCTAGTTCGACTTACCCCATCTTCATCAGGACCTATTCCAAAAGCTTCTCCATTTTGCAATAAAAAGGTTTGTCCGTCTTGATAATCAAAACCTAATGATAGACCCTACTCTTGTCTTGTAGAACGAATATAGGGCTGTCTATAAGACAAGGTATAGCGTTCGGTTTCTCCGTTGATATCTAAATCTTCGGCAAAACCATTAATAACTTCGTTACGGTCTATATCAATCCCTGCGGCAATGGTGCCATTTCTAGCATTGATGGGAACTTTGTAGTCGAAATCCAAACTGTAGGTATCGCCAAAAGCTTCAATACTAGGACGATACGCCACCGACAAAGTATCTCCCAAGCCTGTAAGATTTTGATAGGCAAGCTCTAGCTTCAAACGTTCAGCACCAATACTAGGGGGGGAATAATTATCTATGCCAAATTATAATCCCAATGATTGAGCGGCTTCTACCCTAACAACTATGGTACTTTGACCAATACCCTTTCCTGCACTAATTTTGGCTTCTATATTCTTAATTAAAGGGTCTATCTTCAACAGCTTTAATTGTTCTTCTAGTTCAGATGTATTTAGTGGAGTACCTGCACCCAAATTAACCCGCGATCGCACATATTTTACTAGTCTATCTGCACCAACAACCCTAATTTGTTCGACTGTTCCTTCAATAATTTCAATTTCGACCTCGCCATCATCCAAAGAATCAGACACTACAACTGCTCTAGAAGTTATGTAACCCTCCTTTAAATATAGTTGAGTGATGCGATCGGCGACTGATTTTAATTCTGCCAAAGAAGATTTTTTACCTTGCAATGGTTTAACAATGGGCTGAAAATCTTTTGGCTGAAAAATTGTACTGCCTGTAACGGTTATATTTTTAACTGTTATAGGAATTGCTTCATCTTCTGGTGCAATGGGTGCAGTTGGCGGTTTTGTCTTTTCGGGAATTGCCTCATCAGGAATAGGAGAAGGAGGAGTTAAGGGTTCTTGATTAACCTGGGATAATAAAGTGTTTGCCTGATGACCTTCAGCTTCTATTGTATTTATTGTTTGAGCATGGCAGTTCGACTTAATTGAACTACTCCATCCTAGTAAAAATATTAATATCCACCAAGAATATTTCCAATCAATAATTCCCTGCTTGTTAATACAAAAGACTGAAAATAATGGAATATTGATTTTAAAATTCATTTTAATAAAACTATCAAATATATAATAATTAGTTGAGTCAAAATATTTTCAAATTGAATACTAATTTGCACTTTAAAAATGTATTTTTGCAGAAGTAAAAATTAATTAGCTATATGTACAAATACTCATTATGTGCTTTCTGAAAATATAAGAAAAATTTAATATCTCTAGATAAGCCTATCGGCTTTATGCTTTCTTAATTTGGTCACTTCAATGAGCATTTTGCAGTCCAAGACACAATTACAATCAAGGCGATCGTTATTTTTATCTAGTTCTCGTATCCATAGCTGTAATGAATTTACGATGATTTTATCAAAAGTCAATAATGAACCCTCAACTGTCATATATATTCTAAAAAGATATAAAAAAATACTACAGCACAAATAAATCAGCTAAATAATAGCTTTAAGATAAATTTACATTTAGCAAAATAATCCAGACTTTTCAGGCAAACATGAATTAATTTATGTAAACTTTATTAAACCAACAAGATTTATTAAATAAGCTTTCATCTAAAATGAATTTTAAAATGTTACAGGCAAAAATAATGTTTGATTAGACGATATCTTAATTGTTCTTATTTACTACATACTTTTAGCTGTTTGCCGCTACATATTTTGAATATTGTAATTAATTATTAAATTACGTAACTAATATGTATTCAATAAAAATTTATTGTTGCTAATACAAAATCTACAATTCAAAATCCGAAAATAACTCTTAAAAATCATGTTTTTTTTACGCGGTCAAGCAACTATAAACACTTTTCCCTATCTTGTGTTTAGTTCCAAGACAATATCTATTCTGTTATTATCCATAGGTTTTATAGGCTCTCAAATTACCGCTGCTGATGCCCAATCAGTTATTAAAGCAGATGATGGAGTAGGAACAAAAGTTCAGCAAAACCAAAACGTCATTGGTATTGATGGTGGTACCCAGTCAGGCAACAACCTGTTTCATAGTTTTGAGCGGTTTGGTTTATCTGAAGGTGAAACCGCGATTTTTCTCTCCGATCCCAAAATCAATAATATTCTTGGTCGGGTAGTCGGGAATGAAGCGTCTGTAATTAATGGCTTGCTTCAAGTAAACAACAACACCAACTTGTTCTTGATGAATCCCGCAGGAATTATTTTTGGCAACAACGCTCAACTAAATGTTGGAGGAGATTTTACTGCGACAACCGCTACAGGTATTGGGTTTGGTGATGGCAGCTTTTTCAACGTCTATGGAGATAATGATTTTTCTACTTTAACAGGAACTCCTTTCCAATTTGCCTTTGATTCCTTAAGTCCTAATGCTACTCCAGGAGCAATAGTTAATACAGGAAATCTCGTATCCACAGGAGATATTAATTTAATCGGAGGGAGTGTAGCTAGCACAGGAACAATTAGCTCTACTAAAGGAAATATAACTATTTCCGCAGTTCCCAACTCCAGTTTACTCACCATCGAGCAACAGGGTAATTTACTCAGCTTAGAAATAGATCCGCCAAGAGATGAAAACGGTGATATTGTGCCTTTTGATGCAGTCGATTTGCCTGAATTGCTGACGGGAAATATCTTGGTAAATCAAGTAAGTGGTGAGAACGTAACGATTGACGCTAACGAGGGAAAATTATTTGTTGGTACAGATCGAACCTTCGAGCCAAGCTCATCTTTACCAGCAATCGATGTGTTTGATGGAGATATTTCCGCTAGTAGCCAGGTTAGCTTGGCAGGAAGTAAAGTACTGATAACTGAAGCCAGTGCTGTAAACGCGGAAAGCATTTTACAACCAAGCGATAGTGAAATAGACTCTTCCAATAACGAATCGAATCCAAATGTTCGAGCAACAAACGATTTAGTTGAAGGTATCGATCTAGATGGAGACGGTATTCCTGATGTGCCGATTGGAATTGTACCAGAAACACCAGAAACACCAGAAACAAGAGTCGATATCTCCGATGAAGTAATATCCCAAGTTAATAGTGATGTCCTCAACAGCAGCGATTCTACCACTGTCGAAAATCTTCAACAGTTAGAAAATACTACGATTACCTACCAGCCCCCCCAGGCTCAAGATCCCCAAGCAATTTTAGAGCGGCAAGTCAAAACATTAGAAGAAAATTTCTCCAATGACTATAAAGATTATTATGCCTATAGCCAACCAGGCTCTACATTAGGAGAAGGCTCAGAACAATCTGCTACAGAGAATACAACTGCCGTTCCCGACTCAATTTTCGCTGATAGCGAAGACGAACAAGAAGTTTCTTTAGCACAAATTCAGCAGGTTCTAAAAAAAATCGAGACAGCAACAGGGGCAAAACCCGCAGTAATTTATGCAGCTTTTTATCCTAGCGCAATCACTTCAAACCAGTCTGAGCAAAGCATTTTACCCCAGCCCGATGATGAATTAGAACTAGTAGTAGTTACAGCAGATGCCGAACCTGTTCGCAGAAGAATAGAGGGGGCAGATCGAACTCAAGTTCAACAAATTGCTAATCGTTTTACTGACAGTATTTTCTACGAACTGCCAGAATCAGAATACCTACCGCCATCACAACAGCTATATCAATGGTTAGTCGAACCCTTGGCTAATGTTCTAGAAACTTGAGAAATAGACAATTTAGTCTTTATTCTAGAAGGTGGAATGCGATCGATTCCTTTTGCGGCACTTCATGATGGAGAACAGTATATAGTCGAGAACTATAGCGTTGGCATGATGCCAAGTTTTAGGCTAACCAATACCGTCTATCAAGACATTCGCGATGTAGAACTTTTAGCAATGGGTTCGGATACCTTTGAAGACCCCGAACTAGCACCTTTACCAGGAGTTCCAGTAGAACTAGACATCGTAGCTCAGAATCTTTGGAATGGAAAATCCTTTCTCAACGACGATTTCACCATTAATAATCTCAAACAAACTCAAAACAGTAATCCTTTTGGTATCCTTCACCTCGCTACTCACGCAGAGTTTTTACCAGGTGAACCAGCTAATTCTTATATCCAATTTGGCGATCGCAAGTTAAGATTAGACGAAATCAGAGAGTTAGGACTCAATAATCCTTTAGTAGAACTGATCGTTCTGAGTGCTTGTAAAACCGCCGTAGGAGACAAAGATGCAGAATATGGTTTTGCCAGTCTAGCCTATCAAGCAGGAGTAAAATCAGCTTTAGGAAGCCTGTGGTACGTAAACGATTCTGGAACTCTAGCATTGATGTCCAAGTTTTATGGAGAGCTAAAAGAATCTCCTATTAAAGCTGAGGCTTTACGCCGCGCTCAAGTAGCCATAATTCAAGAAAAAGTTCGTTTAGAAAACGGCAAGTTGATTGCAGAAGGCTTTGAATTCGATCTGCCTGCTGAAATTCCTGAAGAAAAACTAACCCATCCCCGTTATTGGAGTCCTTTCGCAATTATTGGCAACCCTTGGTAAACAAACCGTAATAACTCGAAGAATGGCATTGAAAGATCGACTGTTCACCGCGAATAGCTATCAGTATTTTAATTAATCATTAGTTTAGAGAAATAGTAATCATGGAATTCGATCTATTTTTAAATTTATTAGCAGATATTGAAGAAGCTAGTATTGCAAATCTAACGGGAACAGTAAACAATCTTGTATTTTCAGAAGTTAGTTTGGAAATAGATTGGGGCGATCTTTCTAGCACCGAATTTATCAGCATAGTTGATGGAGGAAGTGGAGATACTGATGGAGCAGCAAATGGTTCAATCAGTTTTTCTATTCCTCATACATATAATGAAGATGGTACGTTTCAAATTGATGTTTTTGCTGAAGATCCTAGTCAAGATAATTTCGATGAAGATTCTGTAAGTATTATAGTTAATCCCGTCGAGCCTATTCCTGTTAATGAGGCTCCTACAATTACAACCTCTGCAACAGTTACAATACCCGAAGGTCAGACTAACGTTATTGATATCAATGCTACTGATGATGTTGATGAAGAAGGTCAAGGTTTAACTTACAGCATTACCAGTGGCACAGATCAGTCATTGTTTGCCATAAATCCCAATACAGGACAGTTAACCTTCAATAGCCCTCCTGTATTCGATCCGCAAGGAGACAATACTTTTCAAGTACAAGTAACTGTCACAGATAGTTCCTATAGCTATGCTGGCAAGGGCTATGATTATCTCAACTTGACTGATGTTCAAGACCTCAACATCACTATTACTGGTAACAATCAAGATCCAATTACAGTAGATGATTCTGCCAATACCATACAAGATCAGCCAGTTTCAATTAATGTCCTTAATAACGATAGCGATCCTGATGGTGATACTTTAACTATTTTTGATTTCAGTCAACCTAGTAATGGCTCAGTTGAAATTACGACTATTGGAGAATTTACCTACACACCCAATCAGGGCTTTACAGGAACAGATAGCTTTACTTACGAAGCTGATGACGGTGGTGAAACAGGTAGTGAACCTGCTACGGTTACGATTAACGTTGAACCCCCTGCACCAACTTTAGATGCCGTTAACGACAGTTTCAATACTAACGAAAGCACTCCCGTTAATGG
>CAKZYI010000582.1 GCA_937884735.1 uncultured Pleurocapsa sp. | reverse complement strand
GTCAACACCCTTATAAGATTCACCTTCGTAAGTATAATTATCCAAATGATCGTAAACATAATCGCGTTCAAATTGATCGCTGGTATAGAAATGTACTCCGAGGCTGCTGTTGTAAAAGCGATAAATATTGCGATCGTTATTATCTTTAGTTTTAAATCTTTCTTTAGCTGAGTTAACAACAACATCGACTATATCTTCTGAATTTAAAATATTGTTGATTCTTTCAATCCTGCCATTGCCTACCGCGCCAGATTCAGTAAAAAAGTCCACAATAGTCAAATCTTCCTGTGCAATGGCAAAACCGTTGCGATTGGTATCTATAATCAGATTATTCCCCGATTTTTCCAAACCGATGACTCCTACCTTCGGAGTAGACAGAGAGATTGCAGAATCTCCATAAATAGATGAATTGCGTCTCAAATCGAGAAAGGAATCGCTGTTAAAATTATCTGATAAAGTTTGAACGTCGCTGTTTCTAGCGAATATATAGAGATCGTCTACTGTTCCCTCTGAATCGATAATTCTGCTATTTGCACCTGTTTCCCAATCAATAAAATAAGTGTCGTCGCCCACACCTCCTACTAAGGTGTCACTGCCTCCAAAACCAAAAATACTATCATCTCCTGAATTTCCTTGAAGATAGTCGTTGTTTATAGTTCCATCAATAAATTCAGATTCATTAGTACCAATACCGTAAACACCACCTTTTGAAGTGACTTCGAGTTCAATTGCTCTGTGTCTAACGACATCTATGTCTTCTTCAATAGTCTGTGAATATATTCCGAGACGAAACAAATCTATTTCGTCCCTTGCTGCCAAATCTTCCCAGGTAAGATTGCCTAGATAATTAGGAGAATTTTTATAAGTAGCAACAAACTCTTCGTAGCTAACAAAACCTTCTGTAAAGTCAAAAGTTTCAATTTGATTGTCTGGCTGCTGCCAATCAATTAAGATTGCGTATTGATTGGTGACGGTATCTCCTAAGTAAAGATGATGACCATCAATGGTTGCAACAAATGAGGTTTCTTTTGATAAACTCAGTCCATCTGATCCAATAGTTGTCCAAAGAATATTGTCGTCGTCACCTTTATTTTCAATAGCAATCGCAACTGAATTGTCACGGATTTGATAATTATTCCTTCCGCTACCACCAACTAAAATTACAGTGCTAAATCCTTTTTCCAAAGGTGCTTGAGCAAAGGTAAGAGTAGAGTTTAGGTTATCGTCGCCATCTAAACCATAAATAATCTGCAAATCCGATCCCGAAATACTATCAAATTCAGTAATGCCAAAATCATATACCTTACCTAATACTTCCGTAAAATTGCCAATAGTCATCTATAGTATCCTTCTAAAAATAGATTATTAAAATTGCGAATGACTAATTGTAATCTTGTCGAAGTTAATAAGAAAGGTTTGAAAGCACATAAGTTTAAATGTTTATCAAAAATTCAATTATGGGGTGTACAATCGATTTTCTTTTATCTTGAAACTGCATTGCGCAAAATAAAATGTTCTTTGATATGGCTTAAAGGTGCAGATAATTAAATTTTCAACAAGGCGATCGCTTTATCCAAAATTCTTACAGCAAATTCAAAATAAGTTACGTGAATAATTTGGATCTCTACTTGTAAGCATCACCTAATATAAAACCATTACTTTAAGTAGTTGATAGGGGTAATGTAGCAGTGAAATATTTATGGAAAACTTTACGCTATATTGGCATCGGCTTACTTTTCTGTTTTGGAGTTTTGTTAGTAGTAATCATCAATTTTGTTTTTGTTACTCCTAAAGTTGCTTTGGAGAAACTACCGCCTAATCTTATTTCTCTTGAGTCACAGATAGGAAAACAGATGTTAGCAGAAAGTAAGTATCGCAACGATTATTTTAATCTGCAACCTAATTTTGTCTCCCAATCAAGGAGGGCTTTTTGCGGGGTAGCAAGTTCGGTTATTGCAGTGAATACTTTAAGTAAGGCTCAAGATCGTGTTACTCAAGCTACCATCTTTGATCGCAATACTCGTCAAGTCATTCATCCACTAAAAGTAACTTTCGGAGGCATGACTTTAGCTCAACTAAGTGGTATTATTCGAGCTAATCAATTAAATTCCCAAGAAATCTATGCTAATGAGAGTAATATAGATAAATTTCGCGCTTTGGCTCTAGATAATCTCAATAATGAGGATGATTTGATTCTAATAAATTATAGGCGCAAAGCTTTAAATCAAAATGGTGGCGGTCATATTTCACCGATTGCAGCCTATCATCAAGGAAGTGATCGCTTTTTAATTATGGATGTTGCTGCCTATAGATATCCATCAGGCTGGGTTAAACCAGCACAATTATGGCAGGGGATGAATTCTATAGATAGTGTTTCCGATCGCAGTCGCGGATTTATTTTGGTAGAAAAGTAATTTGGGGATTAGTTAGCAATAGTTTTCGGGAAAACTAGCTAGAGAAAGGCGATCGCAATTTAAAACATGATTGAGCTTCCCGATTTCTCTAATGCTGGCTATAAATTAATCAAAATTATCGGACAAAACCATCATGGTGGTAGAGTTACCTACTTAGCAGAGGATCTAAAGCAGCAAAAAAAAGTTGCTATTAAGCAGTTTCAATTTACTCAAGGCTCTTTATCTTGGACGATGAAAGATAGTCTGACAAGAGAAGCCAATATTCTCCAAGAATTAAATCATCCGAGAATTCCCTACTATATAGATTCTTTTAATAATGATCTGGGTTTTTGTCTCGTACAAGAATATAAAGATGCACCCTCCTTAGCGGAGGTTAGAACTTTTACACCCCAACAGGTAAAAGCGATCGCTATTTCTGTGTTAGAGATTTTAGTTTATCTACAGCAGCGCATCCCATCTGTAATTCATCGGGATATAAAACCAGCCAATATTTTAGTAGATAATGATTATAATGCTTATTTAATTGATTTTGGTTTTAGTCGTATTGGTGGAGAAGATGTATCTGGTAGTAGTGTAGTCAAAGGTACGCCAGGATTTATGCCTCCCGAACAATTGTGGGGTAGACTTACCACCGCCTCAGATCTATACAGTTTGGGAATGACTCTAATTTGCTTGCTGTCGGGAATTGAGGGGATCGATCTTTATAATTACATCAATAGAGATCGACAAATAGAAATTGACTCTTTAATTTTGGGGGTTAGCGATCGCTTTAAGCAGAGGTTGACTCGGATGGTGCAACCCAATCCAGACGAGCGTTTTGATAGTGCTTTGGTGACTCTGGAGAGTCTTGTGAAGGTCGATATCATAGCCTCTGCTGCGGAAAAAAAGCAGCCTAAATCTAGCAATCAAGGAATTGAATTTAAAAACTGGTTGAGCCTAAGATCGACCGCTTGGTCATTTATTGTAGGTATCTCATCAGGTAGCTTGTGGGGCATTACACATCATTTTATCAGCTTAGGCGCAGGAGTCGGCATCATACTCGGTTTTGGCTTGAGTCTCATCCTGGCTTATTCTCCTAAATCGAAGAACTTTCTTAGTCTTCCTCCTTTGCAGAGTATGTTGGGGACGATAATTACGGCGATCGCTGTAGGGCTGCTAATTAACCCGACAATTTTGGTTTATTCTGCCCAATATCTTGAATTTGCTACTTGGAAACCAAACAATTTTAAAGTTGCGGGTGGTGAAGGTTTTGTACTGTATACAGATGTTCTCGATCCAAAACGCGATCGTCAATACCTGGTTTTTCTCAATCAATTTCGTCAGGAAGTAGGGGAACATCTTTTCGATCCTGGCAAAACTAGCTGTCTTGCAGATATTCATCTCCTCAAACAAGATAAAAATTATTTTGCGATCGCCAATCGCTTTGGCATAAATACTCCCTACGGCTTTTTCATGCGCCCAACGTGGCGCAATCATCTTTTAGTAGTGAGAGAGGATTCTGGATTGGGTACATTAACTCATCAAATTATGTATCACTATTTAGCTTGTTCCTATCCCGAAGGTTTACCCCTGTGGGCGCGTCAGGGTGCAGCGACTTTTGTAGAAAAGTTTTTGGCTTTAGAAAATAGCGATCGTCTCGATTTTAGTTGGGGCTATCGAAGTAATTGGCGAGATCCTTATGTCCGAAAAATATTACCTGGAGTTAATTTAGCCGATACCCTGCGAGTAGGCAAAGAACAATGTGTGATTCGTTCTTTTTTCTTATATTTGCACCATCGCCAACTCTTGTTTCCCTTATTATACCAAATCGCAAAATAGAGGCTACACATGATATTTTACTTATGTGGAGTTG
>CAKZYI010000581.1 GCA_937884735.1 uncultured Pleurocapsa sp. | reverse complement strand
GAGCTGGCCCATCGCTACCGTCTGAATGCCGCCCAAATGGCGCTAGCCTTTGTGCGATCGCGCTGGATTGTCAGCACTGTGCTGCTCGGGGCCACGACGGGGGCTCAACTAGCCGAAAACCTCGGGAGCCTTGATCTGGTGCTTGATCCTGAAATTCTGGCGGCGATCGCAACGGTTCATCAACGCTTCCCGAATCCGGTGCCCTAGGAAGACTGCTTATCTCCATGTCCCTTGCTGCCCTCCTATGGTACGATGGTCAACCGTGACACTTTTTGACGTCACTCTTCTTTATGGAGAGGTGGCCGAGCGGTCGAAGGCGCAGCACTGGAAATGCTGTAACGGGGCAACTCGTTCGAGGGTTCGAATCCCTCTCTCTCCGCTTTTATATTTTTGCAAAATGAATGATGTCAAAGCTCTAATAGATGCAGTAAATAGAGCCGATTCTGCCGATTTATTGTTGAAAACAGTAGAAGATTTAGCCAAAGTAGCTGATGAGTCTGCTATTCCTACCTTAGTAGAAGTTTTGGGTTTTAATAATCCTGGTGCTGCGGTGGCAGCGGTAGATGGTTTGATCGAGATAGGCGAACCTGCTGTTCCTTATCTGTTGCACAATCTAGATGGTTATAACTACGGTGCAAGAGCTTGGGCTACGCGAGTTTTTGCAGGTGTAGGAGATCCTTCGGCTTTAGACTTATTATTATAAGCTGCGGTGTCTGACTTTTCCCAAAGCGTGCGCCGTGCGGCAGCAAAAGGATTAGGTAGTATTTTGTGGTCAAAGCTATCTCAGGAAGATATGCTTGAGGCGCAACAAAAAGTACTAAAAGCTCTTTTACTTGCCACAGAAGATGGAGAATGGGTGGTGCGTTATGCAGCCATAGTTGGCTTAGAATCTTTGGCAAATACCCTCGCAGAAAGTCAGCCCTATTTGTTGCCAAAAATTACAGCCAGGTATTCAGAATTGATCGATAGTGAAACCGAGCCAGCTATTTGCGCCAGAACAAAATATGCGATGAGTAATTTTACTAATGACTGATGACTAATGACTAATGACTAATGACTAATTAATTTTACTTTCGTTACGCCTTGGCGGAGTTGTTTTTGTCGCCTCAACCAAGATGCTCTGATACCAGGGCGAATTACAGCAGTAAAAGTTTTTGCACCCCAACGAACAAACCCACTCCTATGGAGCAATTCTGCTTGAGCCATTTCTTGAGCCTGTAATTTTTGAATGCGGATAATTTCTGGCTCTCTTTCCTGTTGAATTAAAGGCAATAACCGATCTATCTCCTGGGGCTTAATATCAGGCTTTGTAAGTAAGGGGACTAAATGATTGGCAGTCACAATAGCATCGCGAAAAGCCATATTGATTCCTTGGGCGCGGATGGGAGACATAGGATGAACAGCATCTCCTAATAGTAACAATCCAGGGATTGACCAGCGATCGCAACGACCATCTACTACAGATAACAACATCGGCTTAGTTAGACTTTCTTGATGGGTTTTAATATGCTGTGCCAACCAAGATGGAGCAGTATTTATCAGCTTTTCTTTCCAATCTATTTCTTTCCAGTCATAATTATCATCGGCATGTAATCCCCAGCCAATATGAAATTTACCTTGTGAACCTTTAAATAAGCCAAAGGCATCTGTCCCTTTGATAATTGAGTAAAAAGTATTTTTAGATTTTCCCAACGCACCAGAGTCTAATTTAAACCAAAGTATATCAATACTATTGTGTAACTTGGTTAAATGAATACCCGCTTTATTTCTAATTACAGAATTACGTCCATCCGCACCGATGACTAAATCCGCAGCGATTTTTTGACCAGAAGCTAAAACTACTCCTTGTACTCTATTTTCTTGCTTGACAATATTTTTAACAGCCTTACCTTGAATAAATTCAAATTCAGGATAATTTTGAGCTTCTTGGATAACTTTTCTAAGTAAGTGAGGTTGAGAAACTGTGGTGCATGGTATGCCATTGGTTTCGATGGGTTCGTCAACACAAAACAAGCTTTTGCCAGACAGCAAAAAATCCCAGCTATCAATCGACTGATGGGGTATATCTTTCAACAATTTAAATAAGCCCATTTCCTTCAAAGCATCCAAACCGCTAGGCATTAAGCCTTCTCCCCTAAACAGCCGTTCAAAGTTGCTAGATGCTTCAATGAGTTTGACTTTGATTCCTTGCCTAACTAATAGTAGTGCTAGAGTAGCACCCGTAGGACCACTGCCAACAATGGCAATTTGATTTATATTCTTTGACATTTAGCATTTATCGATTAAATAATGAATGAACCAAAATTTGGATTTATTAGTCTATAGTATTTCAGAACCCCAGGTTTAAAGCTATGAAACAAAAGCTACAGTATTGGACATTAGTTTTATTTTACGGAGTAATCCTGTGGTTTGGATTAGTGACAACGGCTCAAGCTAACGAGCTACCCCAGTCAAAAACTACTCATATCTTGAGGCGTTTGAGTTTTGGTACTAACTCACAACAACTAAAAGCAGTAAACTCTCAAGGAATTGAAGCCTATATTCAAAGTCAATTAGAACCAGAAAGTATTCCTGAATCGCCTATTGTTGATGAGTACTTAAAAGAATTTAATGCCGACTATCAAGAGCCGTTAAAGTTACATAAAAAACATGTAGCTAGTAAAAAGAAGTTGAGAAATGCGGCACAAAAATCTGATGAAATACGACGAAGACTACAAAAAAATGCTAGCAGTCTTAAGGTAGAAGCCAGAAATCGAGCTATTCAAATTCATTTAGCTAGAGCCATTTATTCTTCTCGTCAGCTACAAGAAATGATGGTAGATTTTTGGTTTAATAACTTTAATGTTTTTGCCAATAAAAGTACTGTCAGTTTTTGGTTGAGCGATTATGAAAATGCAATTCGCGATCGCGCTTTGGGCAATTTTCGCGATTTGTTAGAGGTGACAGCTAGCAATCCTGCAATGCTAATTTATCTAGATAAAGAGTTCAACACAGATCCTAATAGTCCACTAGCCAAGAAACGATACAAGGGAT
>CAKZYI010000580.1 GCA_937884735.1 uncultured Pleurocapsa sp. | reverse complement strand
ATCCCAAGACTTTCGAGAGTATTGTAAAAGTTTTAGTATTATTACCACTGCCCAAAGTAAGCTTCTAGCAGAATATATCGAACGCAATACGGTTAAATATAATCGCTTTTGTGTCGAAAATATAGAAGTAAATCAACACGAAAAAATTCTCACTGCAATTATTGATAGTGCAATAGAAGTCAATAAACCGCTTCATTTATCTGAACCAGAAGATATATTACAGCAAATGAGGGAAATCAGGGATTTAGTCTTCGAGCGATCGCGTTTTGCGGTTAAGTCTGTGGGTATTTCCCAATATCTCAATATTGAAAACTATCATCAATGCGGACATCGGCGGGACTTTTTTCAACTTTTAGTAACACAAATGTTAGCCATTTTTCGGCAGCATTACAGTCAGCGGAGTAAAAAATTGCCCCGTATTTTAGAAGTCGGTGCCAAGACTGGGCACTTTACCCAATACTTAGCCAAAATTAAAGCTGATATTTGGGCATTGGAACTAGATTGGGTCTGTTATAAAAAGCTAGAATACAACCTAACTAACTATTCTTCAAAAATCACCATCGAACACAAAGATAGTTGCGCCTACGATCCGCCCTATCAGTTTAACTATATCTTTTCCTGTTTGGGCGATCGCCATATAGATTTAGCTGACAAAGAAAAATATCTCAAAAACATCAAGCGTAATTTGGAGAGAGGTGGATTATTAATTGTAGGTGATGAATTTCTTCCGCCCCACGATTATCAAGATAGCTATGGGCGTAAAGCAGTAGTTGAAACTTATCACAATCAATGTTTGCATTATGCTCAAGAAAATCAAGATACTCAACTAATTCTTTTAGAAACGGAAACTCTCAACTGCGCTGAAAATAATCGAGGAGACTATAAACTAAGTTGCGAACAATATGAATACCTACTCCGCAAAATAGGATTTACTTTTACCAAGCAACAAGTTAATTCTTCTATCTACGAACAACACGGAGGCGTATTTATTTATAAAGCATGGCTCGAACAATAAACAGCTAAAATTAGATTACAAACTTTCTATTTATGCCCATGTGGAAAACCGTATTTTACTTTAGATTTTTGTCTGTTTTACAATAGGTAATATAAATCAAACGAATAATTTAACTATTTAAGTACAAAAAGTTTAGCTATTGAGGTATGTATGAGTTTTTTTGATTCTCAAGTAGTCCAAGAAGAAGGCAAAAAGCTGTTTGAAGACTATCAGTCTTTAATGCAGTTGGGTGGAGAGTACGGTAAGTTTGACCGTGAAGGAAAGAAAATGTTTATCGATCGCATGGAAGGACTAATGGAACGCTACCGCATTTTTATGAAGCGTTTTGAGCTTTCTGAAGATTTTATGGCACAGATGACTGTTCAACAACTCAAGACTCAATTAAGCCAGTTTGGTATGACTCCCCAACAAATGTTTGACCAAATGGAAGTAACCCTCAAAAGAATGAAGGCAGAAATTCAACCATAACTAAAAGCTATTAGCTATTTAGCTTTTATCCTTTAATTAGTCGATTTTATAACCTTTTTATAACCTATTGTGGTCGAGGGAACTTTGAAGCGGCTGGAAAATACTTAACTGGCTCGTTTTTCAGTGCTTTCAACATAAAGTTTCTCCACACAGGTGCAGCAAAATCTCCTCCTGTAATACCTTTGCCCATACTTTTATAATCATCATTACCAACCCAAACAGCCGTAGCCAGTTGAGGTACATAGCCGACAAACCAGACATCTCTTTCTGAAGAAGTTGTGCCTGTTTTCCCTGCTGCGGGACGACCAATATCAGCTTTTTGACCCGTTCCCCCTGGTGCTATTACTCCTTTGAGCATTGTGGTTAAATTGGCAGTAGCCCAAGGATCTAGCAATCGTTTTGGTTGAGGAGTATTGTCTAGCAAGATATTACCTTTACTATCAGTAACCTGCAAAATAACTGTAGTGTCAGAATACCAACCGTTGCTAGCAAAAGTAGCAAAAGCTCCAGCCATTTCTAAGGGGGTAACTCCAATCGAGCCTAACGGTAAGGATATTACAGGCTGCATTGGACTGACTATTCCGAGCTGACGGCAAAGTTCGATTACTTTTTCTAGCCCTACTGATTTACCAAGTTTTACTGCTGGAATATTGCGGGATTGACTGAGGGCTTTGGATAAAGGTATTATCCCCGCAAAGTCTTTTTTGCCACCATAATTTTGTGGTTTATAGATTCCTCCTGGGACACGATAGCTTACAGGAGCATCATTAATGGTTGTCCCTGGACTATATTTTCCACTTGCTAAGGCAGCATAGTAAACAAAAGGTTTAAATGACGAGCCAGGCTGTCTGCGAGATTGAACAGCACGGTTGAACTGACTTGATTTGTAATCAACTCCCCCTACCAATGCCTTAACAAAGTGAGTGCGGGGATCGACGGCTGCTAATGCAACTTGATCGGCTCTTAAGCCCCAACGTCGCAATAGATTATGGCTTTCTTTGACGGATTCTTCCGCCATTTTTTGAAAGTCCATATCAATGGTTGTCTGAACCCGAATACCCCCTTGTCTGACTTTTTCTTTACCAAAACGTTCTTCTAATTCTTTGGTAACTGCTTCAGTAATGAAAGGAGATTTACTTTT
>CAKZYI010000579.1 GCA_937884735.1 uncultured Pleurocapsa sp. | reverse complement strand
TATTACTTATTACTTATTACTCATTACTTATTACTTATTACTCATTACTTATTACCCTATTCTTTCCTCTATTGCGATAAAAACGACTCAACTTACTAGGAGAAACACCCAAATAATAGCCAGCAATAACTAATTGATTAATTAAAGTGGTTTTCCAAACTCCCAGCGTTTGCCAACGTCTACCAGAAGTAATAACCGAACCAGAGGCGATCGCAATTTTTCCGTAGCTTTTTAGCCGTTGAACCAGTTCAAAGTCTTCCATAATAGGCATTGACGCAAATCCGCCAACGTTTGTAAAAGCCTGTTTACACATAAAAATTCCCTGATCTCCATAGGGAAGAGAAAACAAATGCGATCGCATCTTAACTAAAGTTTCAATCCAACGCAGAGATCTATTTTCCCCTTCAATAGCTAATTCAAATGCCCCTGCAATCACTTTTGGCTGCTGTAGAGTTTGCGTAATCAAATCGATAAAATTGCGGGGTAAACAAGTATCAATATGGAGAAATAATAGAATCTTGCCTTGGGCTATTTCTGCTCCTGCATTCAATTGTGCCGATCTACCACCCAAAATAATCATTGCTTTGACTCCCATTTCTTGAGCTATGGCAAGAGTACGATCTTGACTCCCTCCATCCACTACAATTACCTCTACCTCAGGTGAGAGATGAAGCTTTTCTAAAGTATGTTTAATAATTGCAGCCTCGTTAAGAACTGGGATAATAATGCTAATAATATATTGAGTCATATTTTTAGAATGCGGGAACAAGTAAATGCTAACTATCAAACAAAAACTATCAAACAGAAACTATTAAATATTTTGCTGGTTTTCTTCATACTCTTTGGCTTTTCTAACACTGCAATTGCAGCAACGATTCAAAACCGCATTCAGCAATACCCTCAGTGGAATAGTAAACCATCAGTGCAGTTAGCAAAAGGAGATTTACAATATCCTGAGTGGATGGCGGGGACATGGAATGTAGAAAGTACTTTAATTGATAAAGTAGCTCCTCTAGCACCCGATATAGTAAGCCCTGGATTTGAGGATAATGACGATTACATCGACCGAGCAATTTCTTTTAAGGTGAGATTTGGCAAAGAATATTTTACTTCTCCGACAGGATTGTTATCGGCTTTTAAATCATCTCAACCCTTCGTAGTAGCAGATCGAGCTTTTAATGGTCAGAAAATCGCTGAAGCATATTTAGGGGAAGAAAACGTTTATCGGGTAAAAACAGATCCTGACAATCCCAATCAACAAATTACTTTCTTGCGAGGGGAACGGAAGCTAATTTCTAAAGTAACAGGTAGGGGTCGAGAAATACCTCAAGAGGGGGAATTTATTTCTACTGAACTCACCCAGCAGCTATTTAGATCTCCTGAGAGGCTCTATTTAAATGAAGTAGAAACTACCTCAGATTATCACTTGTTAGATTCGGGAAATATAGAAGCAGAGCAAATTACAGCTATCAATCTTTCTCCTCAAGATCCAGACTATTTTACCGCAGGCGATCGCCCTGTGGCACTATATCGCTATCATTTAGAGTTGATTCTTGATCGTTAATACTTAATTTTGGGGAATTATATCGTTGAGTGTATGACCTCCAAAGTTGAATTTTAATGAGTTACAAGAAGTATTGCTTATTGAGTAGTGTCTTGGGTGTTTGTTTAAATGTTAATCCTGTATCTGGACAAATTGTTCCCGATGGTACAACCAGTACTTTTGTAATTAATAATTGTCAAAATTCTTGTGAGATTACTGGCGGAAATCTTGCAGGACAAAACCTATTTCATAGTTTTCAAGATTTTAATATTAGTGCAGGGGAAAGTGCTTATTTTGCCGATCCTGGAGTGAGCAATATTTTCAGTCGGATAACAGGAAATACCCCATCACAAATACTTGGAACCTTGGGAACATCGGGAGGAGAAGCTAATTTGTGGTTGCTCAATCCTAACGGCATCATATTCGGCGCAGGGGCAGCACTAGATATTGGTGGTTCATTTATGGCGACTACCGCCGATGAAATTCAGTTTGGCAATAGCAATTCTTTCTCTGCCACACCCAATACTCAAGAGAATTTAGCCTTATTGACCGTCGTTCCTTCCGCATTATTTTTTAATCAAATGGGACAAAATCATCCCATCATAGTTGATTCTGGCGCGTTACTAACCGTTTCCTCTCAAGAAAATATTGCTCTTTTGGGGAGGCAAGTAATCTCCAACCAACCAGCAGTAAGTATTTCCAATTCATCTTTTTTGCAAGCACCCCAAGGGAATGTATCTATTGGTGCATTACAAAGCAATGGCAAAATTGAGATCGATGAAGGATTACGGCTATCATTTCCCGCTAATGTAGTTAAAAATAACATTTTTATAGGAGGAGGCAGTGGAATTGATGTGAGTGGAGTTGGAGGCGGCAACATATCACTACAAGGAAGCAGCATTTACTTGAGGGGAGTCTCAAATCTTTATAGCAGTACACGGGGTCATGTTGATGGCGGGACTATCGATATTTCGGCTAAAAACTTGACAATTGCTGAAAATAGTAAGATTTCTGCTAATACGTTTGGCACAGGAAAAGGCTCTCAAATTAACATTTCTGCCACAGAATCAGTTAATTTAGTTGGGGAAGATACTAGTGCATTCCAAAGACTGCTTAGTGACTCTTTATCCCAATCCTCATCTTCAATTGAAATTGATAGTACGTCGATAAACTCGATCTCAAACGGGGATGGATCTTCTGGGGATATTACTATCCATAGCCCAGATCTCAATCTTTATGATGGAGCCTGGATTGTAGCCACTACCACTAGTACAGAACAAGCAGGAAATATTGACATTGATGTTGAAAATAATATCACTCTAGATGGTTCTGGTTTACTGACTGCCGTGGGTATTGGCAGTCAAGGAAATGCAGGACAATTAAACCTCGATAGCAACAATTTACTTCTACAAAATGGTAGTGTGATTTCTTCCTCAACTTTAGGGAAAGGAAATGGTGGAGACATCAATCTCAACATAGTCAATTCAATTCAACTGAGCCAAAGTTTAGTTAATGGAGCTTTTCCTACTAGTATTTTTAGCAACACAATTATAGGAGATGGAACAGCAGGCAATTTAACCATCAATACTAATCAATTAATCTTAGATGATGGTGCAAATTTGTCGTCTTCTAGTGGAGCTTTGACTAACAATGGCTTAATTCCTTTTGGTGGGAATGGAGGCAATATTCAAGTCAACGCAACTGATTTAATTCAAATTACAGGAATTTCTCCCGATCTTAGTTTTCCCAGTGGCATTATCAACAGCACTTTTAGCGATAATTCTACAGGAAATATTGAAATTCATACTGGTAAATTAAATTTACGAAATGAGGCGGTAATTTCTGCATCTTCTATTGGTACGGGGGATGGAGGAAATCTAAATATAGTCGCTGACGAATCAATATATCTCAGTGGTAAAAGTTTTGAAGATTTGCAAAATCTTTTTATAAATGGTTTGGCAGGTGAGGTTGAAGTTGAAAGTCTTACTGGCGGTTTGCTTACCAATACACAAATAGGTAAAGCTGGTAATACAACTATTACCTCTCCCAGTTTGATTTTGGAAAATGGTGCATTGATATCCACTTCTACTTTTGGCTCCGCTGATGGCGGAAATATAGATATAGTTGCCCAAGACGTGGAGGTTTCTTCTTCTCTATTAGCTAGTTCTACCACTGGTACGGGAAGAGCAGGTAACATAACCATGGCAACAGAGAGATTAACAACCACTGATAGTGGATTAATTACTACATCCAGTACGGGATTGGGTAATGCAGGAAATTTGAAAGTCGATGCGATTGATTTTGTCAGACTAGTTGATGCTAATAACCGCAGTTTAGTTTCTGGTGGTTTGCTAAGTAATTCTCTTGGCTTGAGCTATCCAGGCAATTTAGAAGTAAATACCAAAGACTTAACCATAGGCGGAGGTGCCAAAATCAGTGCCAGCAATGGCAATCGACATCAACTTATCCCAAATGAGTTGGGCAACCCTGGTATATCAGTAGAGCAATCTGGACTAGAATTTCCTAGAAATGTCATTATTAATGCCGAATCAATTGATATTTCAGGAACTTCCGCCCACAATCTTTTTATCAGCGGCATTAGCAGTGCTACTTCTAGCGTATTTCCTGCCAGTAATATTAATATTACTACTTCTAATTTAGCGATCGCCAATCAGGGAGAAATTTCTGTTAGTAGTTTTGGAGAAGGTAAGGCAGGAAATTTGAGTATCGTTGCCGATTCAATTTATTTAGACAGTCAAGGTAAATTAAATGCAACGACGGTTTCTGGTCAGGGTGGCAACATTGAGTTATTCACCAGAGATATTCTTGCCTTGAGTAATGGTTCCAAAATTAAAACTGACGCTTCAGACTTTGGTAACGGTGGCAACATTATTGTTGATACTACCTTTTTACTTGCTTCAGGAGGGAGTGAAATGACCGCGAAGGCTTTATCTGGTCAGTGTGGCAACATCAATATTGAAGCTACGGATTTATTTGTCACTTTAGATAGCCAAATCACTGCCAGTTCTCAATTAGGAATTGACGGGGAAGTTAACATCAAAACTTTTAGTACTAGCGATCGCCATAATTTAGTTAAATTACCTGAAAAAACAATTCCTGCCGATCGCCTGATCGTTAAAAGTTGTGGACATAATAATAGTGGCAGTAAAAAAGGCGTTTTTTCCTATACAGGTAGAGGTGGTTTACCTTCTAATCCTCTAGCAGAATATTATTTGAGCGATCGCACTCTTATTCCCGATTTTTCTTTAGCCGATGCCGATTCTTCGAGTAAAAATCCAGAGTTAAAACTCGGTAGAGCTAAATTAACTGCTATTTCTAAAGATACAGTTGAAGCATCTACCTGGAAAGTTAATTCTCAAGGAAAAGTAGAGCTTGTCGCGCAAATTCAACAAGATTTACTGGCTGAATTTTCCAACTATTCTGATTGTCCTTTTTCTCATTAACGATTAGTCCTAGGTGAAAAACTTATTTTATCAATGAGTTGAGATTGCGATAGCTTATAGTTTGTAGCCTATTGCTTTTAAGAATGATTTACGTATACAGTCAATTACAGTCAGGAATGAGATGGTTGCGGCAGTACAGCGGTGCTAAACCTAATTTTGCCTGCATCTTGGGTTTTACGGCTACAGGGCTAATTCCAGGGATTTCCGCAGCAGGAGCGACACCAAAAGATAGAGAATATACGGCGATCGCCGATGCTGAATTTTTAGCTCAAGGGATACAGCCAGACTATCAGCATCCACTACCCATATTAACAGCGGGGGTTTCTCCAACATTTATTACTCGTACCGTGGTTGAAGCGTTAAACATTCCTACTTATATTTTCAATGCTGGCTTGACCCACAAACCAACAGTAGACACAATCGATTTAGGCGGCAATCCTGCCAATTGTCTTTCTTCTGGTCGAGCAATGGATTTAAAGACTGTTAAACATCTATTTCAACAGGGTTTGAAATGGGGTGAAAAGCTGTCTAACACGAGTAGTTATCTAATTATCGGAGAATGTGTTGTTGGGGGAACAACTACTGCTCTAGCCGTGTTAACGGGCTTGGGAATCGAAGCTAGAGGAATGGTCAACAGTAGTCATCCCCAATGCAATCACACTCAAAAGTGGTCAGTGGTCAAAGCTGGCTTATCCAAGGCAAATTTACGGTCTCAGTTCAGCGATCCCTTTCAAATAGTAGGAGGAGTAGGCGATCCAATGCAGATTGTTGCAGCAGGGATGGCTATTTCTGCCAGCCATTATGGAGGAGTAATGTTAGCGGGTGGAACACAAATGCTAGCGGTATATGCTTTAATTGAAGCGATCGCTGATTATCATAACGTCTCAGTTCAATTATCCCAGATAGTAGTGGGTACAACCCGCTGGGTGGCAGACGATTCAACGGGAAATACGGTCGGCTTGGCTAAAACCATTGGTGGAGTCCCCCTGCTAGGTAGTGGGCTAAATTTTGCCACTTCTCGCTATCCGAGTTTTCGAGCTTATCATCAGGGATATGTCAAAGAAGGGGTTGGTGCAGGAGGTTGTGCGATCGCAACTCATCTGATACAAAATTGGACTTCCACTCAGTTACTTAGTGCCATTGAAATTTTATTTGCTCGCTACCGTCACTTAAGAGTGAATTCTGTAGGTCAATAACTGCTCTTCTAAAGCAGCAATGCGATTGTATGCAGCGGTAAGCTGTGCTGTCAGACGACGAATTTGAGTATCAGGAGAAAAATTTTCGCTACCAGAACTAGCAGTACTGGTGCTACTATTGTCGTCTACCAAAATATCCTTGTGGGTTAATTGATATTCTGCATCTCCACTGGAGCTAGCAAAATTAGCCGTCCCAGAAGAAAAATTGGGTAGGGAATAAGATTCCCCAGATCGGTTATTTGGTTGTTGATTACTTAATGTTTTTACCTGGTCGCTAATCTGCTCAATAAGCTCGTGAAGGCTGTCTATTTTAGTTCGCAACTCGCTGATTTGTACCTGTAATGTATCCATATATTTACTGACATCAGTTTAATTTATTTACTGCCTTCATGCTAGAGGCATTATTGGATAAAAATGCTAGTATTCCTGATTCATTTAACAATTGCCTTACTTATTTTTATAAAGACATAATATCTCACTCAAATAATCAAATTTTGTCTAAAAATTTGATTAAAATGACTGCAAAATTATTTCTTGTGATAGATGTAAGATAGCAGCCTGTAAATTAAGTAAATATACTCTACTTTTAATCTTCAAACATCAATGAATTATCAGTTATCCCGTCGCTCTTTTATTCAAATTACTATGGCTATAACTTTAGCTCAACTCTTGGCTAGCTGTAGTGATTCAAGAGGGATGTTACAAATATTATTTCTAGCAAATTCTATACCGATACAGTTAATAGGAGACTTTCGTAAGGCAATTAGTAGCCAGGGTAAAGTTGATTTTCAACCCCAAACCCAACTGTATCAAACTTTTGATTCGCTGGTAAAATTATCCGAAGAAAAAGAAGCCGATCCGCAGACAAAAAACATACTAGATAGAATCTTTAACAAATCTAAAAACAATCCCGATTTAACTAGTTTGGGAGATGCATGGCTATCCATGGCAATTGAACAAGGTTTAATACAACCTTTGGATATAAAGAGTTTAGCGAACTGGAAAAAATTGCCATCTGCTTGGCAAAAATTAGTTCGACGCAATAATAAAGGAAATGTAACAAATGATGGTGAAATTTGGGGCGCGCCTTACCGTTGGGGAAGTACAGTAATTGCCTACAAAAGTGATAAGTTAAATGAATTGGGATTGACAATTACAGATTGGCAAGATTTGTGGAATTCTCAGCTACGCGATCGCATTTCTTTATTAGATTCTCCCAGAGAAACTATCGGCATAACTTTAAAGAAATTAAGATATTCTTATAACACTGATGATTTAAGCTCTATACCTGAACTAGAAACAGAATTATTGGCTTTGCATCAACAGGCAAAATTATATAGCTCTGACCGCTATTTAGAACCGCTTATTCTAGGCGATACTTGGGTGGCTGTAGGTTGGTCAACAGATATTTTACCCATAATTAAACGCTATCCTGAAATCAGGTTTGTTATTCCTCAATCGGGAACAGCTTTATGGGCAGATTTGTGGGTTAAGCCAAACCTAAATAAAAATGTGGATGCTATCGATAGTGAAAATATTCCCGTAGCGGAAAAGTGGATTGATTTTTGTTGGGAATCTAAAGCAGCAAAACAAATATCTATTTTTACGGATGGAATCTCTCCTGTCTTACTATCATCTAAACCAGAGGATTTGCCCAAAGATTTACAGGATAATGCTTTTCTCAATTCTGAAATTATCAAGTCAGATCGCAGCGAATTTTTGCTGCCTCAAACATCACAAACCAAAAAACAATATCGAGATTTGTGGCTTAAAATTAGGCAGGCAAAAAAGGAACGAGGAGCAAGGAGCGAGGAATGAGGGATGGAGAGTATAAAGATACTGTTGAGGAGGTTAAAGAAAAGTTTAGGGAAATATGGGGATATGAGGATTTTAGATCGCCCCAAGGTGAAATAGTTCATACTCTTCTTGGTGGTAAAGATGCGCTGGTGGTTTTGCCCACAGGTGCGGGTAAATCGATTTGCTTTCAGCTACCTGCACTGTTGCAAACAGGATTGACTATTGTGGTTTCTCCTTTGGTGGCACTGATGGAAAATCAAGTATCACAACTAAAACAGCTTGGTTTATCAGGAGCCTTATTACATAGTGAATTGCCTCGTAGAGATCGCCAACAAGTATTACAGTCCATCCAGCGGCAGGAATTAAACCTCATCTATTTATCTCCCGAAAGCCTACTTAGCAATCCTCTATGGGAAGTTATTTCTCAACCTCAAATAAAGATAACGGGAATCGTATTAGACGAAGCACATTGCCTAATTCAGTGGGGTGCTACCTTTCGCCCCGCCTATCGTCGCTTGGGCGCGGTACGTCGTAGTCTTTTAAAATGTAAACCCCTTGGAACAAAAATTGCGATCGCAGCCTTTACTGCAACAGCCAATCCCGCAGCTCAAAAAGACATTATTAAAGCCTTAGAGTTAAATCAGGCTGAAACTTTTTCGGTTAGTCCCTATCGCTCCAATCTCAGTTTAAACATCAAAACTGTTTGGACGCCCAAAGGTAGGAAACACAAAGCATTAAAATTTATTCAAACTCAAAAGAATAGTTCTGGTTTAGTATATGTGCGATCGCGCAAAGATAGTCAAACTTTAACCCAATGGTTTAAATCTCTTGATTATTCTGTTGCAGCCTATCATGCAGGATTAATCAATATTGAAAGAAGAAAGATCGAACGCGATTGGATTTCTGGCAAAATTCAGTTTGTAATTTGCACCTCAGCATTTGGCATGGGGATCGACAAGAGTGATTGCCGCTGGATACTGCACTATCACGCCCCAGAATTAATTGCTGAATATGTTCAAGAAGTAGGTAGGGCTGGAAGAGACGGTAAGCCTGCTAATACCTTAACCTTAATTAGCGAACCGACTGGCTGGTTGAACCCTGAAGATAAACATCGTAGTCAGTTTTTTAATCGCAAGCTAGAGCAACAATATCGCACAGTACAACATCTAATTAAAAAGTTACCCAATAAAGGTGATATTGCCACAATTAAACAACAATTTCCTCAAGGAGAAATTACCTTATCTATTTTGCATATTCTAGGTTTAGTCTCTTGGCAAGATCCTTATAGCTATAGCTAACATACAGCTAAATTTACCAACAAACGGAAAAATAATAATCAGAAATACTATCAGCAACAAATCCAGAAGTACTTCCAAACTAAACAATGTCGCTGGCAATTCTTACTACAGTCTTTTGGATTTGACCGAGAAGCACAGAATTTTAGATGTGGCAATTGTGATAATTGTTGCAGGTAAAAAAATTACTAATACTCAAAAATATGACTGACTGATATCTACTATAAAAACCTGACATCTTGAGATTGTTTTCGTGTTAACCTAATTTGAGTAAGGAAAGAGAAGCCTTTAGATAATAACTTCTGCTCAGAAATGCTCTCTAAAAGTTCTCTTCCCGAACTTAACCTAATAGCTCCGCAATCTACTAAATAAATTCAAAAAATCCTTGCTAAATATAGAAATAAATCTAATTTAGCTTCTTTCAAAGATAATCAGTCTCTTTAAGAAATCATTCGTAGTTTTCCTTCTACAAGATATGAAGTTTTTTCTCTGGTAGTAACTTTAAAACAACCTACATCACCTCTTATATCAACGAAACTAAGTATTACACCTCAAGCCATTCGATATCATTTGGATTGGCTCAGGAAATACGGATGGATTGATAGAAATAAGTTTCCAGATAACCCCAATTCTTTTTACTATTTTCTTCATCCTCAGATTAACCGTCAGATTGTTGAATCTGTTTTATCTCCTGATTTTTATAAGCTTTCTCAAACAAAAAATATGAGTAGTGAAATAAGCAAATTCTTCAAAGAAGAAATATCCAAGTTAAATGCTGTAGATATAAATTTGCTAACAAATATTTGTTCTAAGCCTAGATTATTATCTACTGAACTAGGTAAAAATCTTTCTTGCGCTATACAAACCAAAAACAAGCATCTAAAAAAGCTAGTTGATGTCCAATTAGTCACAAGAGAAAAAGACCCTGATTTTGAAGGTACTAGATATCATTACTATCCAGCAAATGATTTAAATATTGATATATTACAGAAATTTTTAAAAATTCCAATCTCGATAAAAAGAGAATTTGATGAAGAAATAGAGGTAGATAACTCAAGCGGATCTACATCTGTGAATAAAACTAACTGCATTCAGAAAGATTCAGCAATTTCGCCTGAAGCTAACAATATATTTTTAAAGTTAAATCAGATAGAAGCAGAAAAACAAGAAATAGAAGGGCTACAAAAAAAGATAGAAGAACGAAAGCGAAAAATGGAAGAGCTTAAAGAAGAAATGATTCTCACTGGTGGAGAAGAAGCTAAAAAGTATTTTTCTTAAAAAAACCAGCATACTTTAGCGTTAACAAATGTTTTGAGATTTATTCCACTCAATTCAACATTGACTGATGAAATCATTTTGCATAACAGGAGACTCAGGAGTAAATCTTTAGGCAATGAATCGATATTACCGAGTGTGCTCACCATCCCAAACAGATGAAGATATTCAAAAACAGATCGAAAGTGGAGAAATTTGGGGGAAAGCCCCAAAAAATATTTATCACAGTAACATACCAAAAGTGAAAGCTTTCAGTAAACGACCGAAAGGGAGAAATGCCAGAGGAATAATGTTTCGGACTGATATTCCTCCAGATTCAGGTGGTGTACCTGGACAAGCAACTTGGTCTGGTGGACGTAACGGAGGTAGGATAGAAGGTAAATATGCGAAAATGAAAGTAGCTGAAATCTCTCGTTTCACTAATGATGATTAATGATTCTGCTCAAAATCTAGTTCGATTTGAAGAGTCTGTTCCTGAAATAAATCCAGTGGCAGTCGTTCAACAAGAATATACTGAGATTGATAGGACAAAAACTATAGATTTTCAGAAAAGTTATGATGATTTAGATTATCTAGTATTTGCTATTTTACCTTTAGCTTCTGGAAATCGAGTCGTACTTCTACGTCACGAACACTCACCTAACCCAGGAACTGAAATTTGTGTAAGCAACGAACAGCAAAATATCTCATCGGTAATACTAGAAACACTAGAAACATTGAATTTATCAATTAAAGATTTAACATGGGTTCATTCAGATTACGAACAAAAATTGTATGAACCCATTGATTCTGAGACTACTTCTTAACTTTACCAAAGCGGCGATCGCGTTGTTGAAAAGACTCTATGGCAAGGTCAAACTGTTCGCTGTCAAAGTCTGGCCAAAGAGTATCGGTAACGTATATTTCTGAGTATGCTAGCTGCCACAATAAAAAATTACTCAAGCGCATCTCTCCACTAGTACGGATTAACAAATCAGGGTCAGGACTAGAAGAAGTATAAAGATGCTGGGAAATCGTTGATTCGTCTATTTCATTGCTAGCCAATTCCCCTTGTTGCACCTTTTCGGCAATCGCTTGACAGGCTTTAATCATTTCGTGACGACTACCATAATTAATTGCTACATTAAAAAATACACCTTGGTTGTTTTTAGTACGTTCGATGGAACGACGCATTTCATCTTGCAAAGATGCTGGAAGGGGACTTAAATCACCAATAAAGTTAATACAAACATCTTCCTCTTCCATCTCTCTCAATTCTTTTTGTAGCAGTCTTTCAAACAACCCCATCAAAAAATTCACTTCTCCTGTGGGGCGACCCCAATTTTCCGTGGAAAAAGCGTAAGCTGTTAGAGTTTCAATTCCCAAATCTTTGCAGTAGCGCAGCATTTCTTTTAGGGTATTTGCACCTCGCCGATGTCCTTCAATGCGAGGCAAACCTCTTTGTTTCGCCCAGCGACCATTGCCATCCATAATTACAGCAACGTGTTTTGGCAATTTAGCTGAATTAATTTCGGAAGAAAAAGTAGTTAATAGTTGGGCTGTCATGAAAATTATCTTAAATTAGGGACAATAGAATAAAGAGAAATTTTGCTTATTATGGCTTAAAAGAGAATAGTTTCAGGCTGATAGGATTCAAGATTATTGTTCTCAAAGAATTCTGGAGTTGCACAGCATGATTGTAAGTACTCTGGCGTTAATTGGCTACTCCAGTGCCATATTTTTTTCAATGTCCAGACAAAAGTGTAAATTAGTTCACCTCTAGATAAGATTGACCCAGATTGCCAATTTAGAACTGACATCATACGTTGAAAGGTAGATTTTAAATTTGATTTGGTTTGTAAGTCTGATTCATAGGATACAGGCAAGATAGTATTAATTTGGCTAAGAAGATACTTAATTAACTGTTCTGCACCATCAGGATATAACCACATTCCCATACCCCAAAACTTAGTCAGATGATTAACCTCATCTTGTAATAATTCACTTAGTACCTGTTGAATTGTACCTGTAGTGTGAGACATCAACCATAAATAGAGACACACCGCGCTGTATTCAGTAGCTACTCGTTGCAAACCATGCTGATATAAGTCTTGATAAGGATTCTTCTGTGCTTGATAAATTTGGACTTCTCTTTTTTGGGGAAGAATTTTTTGTTGACTAAGCTGTTGATAAATTTTAATTAAGGCGGGAGTGTGTTGATGGTCTTCTTTTTGAGAGGCGTATAAACCCAATTCAATTATGTTGCCGTTTTCTAAGACTTTCCCTCCGACAAATTTTGCCATATTCGGATGAATTGGTTCGAGATATTGTCGGCTAGTTTGGGTATATCCCCTAATGTGCGCTTCTATATCCAATGCGCCCCTGATAATAGACAAAAAAATATCTAGTTCAATGCCAATGACTTGTTCTGGATTTATATCTTGCCAATTTATAGTTGACCACTTTCGCGGTTGAGGATCTTGAAACTGTCTTGGTAAATCCTCCAGGCGATCGCATAATTCATATGTACTGAGATATTCATCAATCAAATAATTAATTCTAGTTTTGGTTTGCCAAAAGTTAGGGCGAAAACAAACTTCTCCTGCGAGATCTATTACTGGCTGATACATAATGCTTGTCTGGAAAACTGTGTCTTATTTGCTTACACAATAGTTTATGTAATCCCTTGTAGTTTGTCTGTCGGAGAAAGTCGGGAGTTTGTGCTTGAAAATCAAATTAAAAGTCGGAAAAAGACCGATTTACAATTACTGATTTTTGCTTGCTACATATTAAGCAGTACTGGCGCGATCGTGTCATCATTTTATTGGTTATGGATAAATAGGTATTCAAAAGTGACTTCAACGTCGTCAGTTAGTTCTTCTATTCGTATAGAGAGCAAAGAATTTTTCAAACTTGCTATTCCCCTAGTTGGCGCACAGGTAGCTCAATCTATGACGGGTTTTTTCGACATCATTATGATGGGTCGATTGGGTGCGGAAAGCCTCGCTGCTGGAGGTTTGGCTTCTATAACTTTTTTTAGTCTCCTCAATGTTGCTGGAGGAGTAGTCATGGGAGTTAGTCCTTTGATTGCTGAAGCTTACGGCGCGGGAAAGAGAACTAGGATAAAAAAATTAGCGCGTCAAGGGTTTTGGTTGGTGTTGCTGTTGTCAATGCCAATGATGATTGTTATTGCCTATTTGGACTCTATTATGACGCAATTGGGACAAACAGCAACTACGGTTGTTATAGCCAATAGCTATTTGGATCTTATTCTTTGGGGGTTTTTTCCAGCTTTAGGTTTTGCCATGCTGAGGGGGGTGGTTTCTGGATTATCTCATGCTCGTCCTGTAATGTTTATTGTCATCATTGGCACGTTTTTTAATATCATTGGCAACTATGTTTTAGGCTTTGGTAAATTTGGTTTTCCTCGTCTAGAATTAGCTGGATTGAGCATTGCCAGCGTATTTGCTCTGTGGGGAATGTTTATCTCTTTAATTATTTACATTTTGAGACATCCTCAACTTAAAACCTATCGCATCTTTGAGCAGTTATATATTCTTCAACCTGCTACGTTGTGGAAATTGGCTAAAACTGGAATACCTATTGGTATCTTTATCGGTTTGGAGTTGGGAGTATTCACCGTTGTTACATACCTAATGGGTGCATTAGGTACAGAGGTATTAGCTGCCCACCAAATCGTCTTTCAAACTGTTACTGTGACCTTTATGATTCCTTTGGGAATGTCTTACGCTGCAACGGTAAGAGTCGGGCAGTCCCTTGGACAAAAAAGTTTAAAAGGAGTAGCACGTGCTGGGTATACTAGCATCGCTATTGGATCGACTTTTTCAATTTTGATAGCGATCGCCATGCTAGTATTTCCTCAAGCAATAGTAGGATTGTATGTAGATCTGAATAATCCTGCCAATGGTTCGATAGTAGAATTGGCGTTGCCAATGCTCACTGTAGCTACTGTTTCACAAATACTAGATGGGGTACAAAAAATTACCTATGGCACTCTACAAGGACTCCAAGACACTCGAATTCCCGTGTTTTTAAGCATTCCTTCTTTTTGGATTGTTGGGTTGCCTATTGGCTATTTTCTAGGATTTAGTCGTGGGTTGGGTGGTTCTGGCTTGTGGCTGGGACAGTCTGTAGGAGTTGCTATTGCGGCTGTTCTATTTTTACTTCGCTTTCGACATCTAATAATTAAACGGATTTAGTTGATTAAATCTCTAGTTTTGTTAGTCAGCAATAGTTGAAACCCTAATTTAGGTCGGTATTTTGACCAGATAGATGCATTGGCAGCCAAGTCTAAATACTTAACAGGATCGAGGTCGATCGCTTTTTCTAAACTCATAATTGACCAGTTGATATTATCTAATTCGGCATAGCAACAACCTTGCTTATACCAAGCCAGATCGAATCTAGAATCAAGTTCTAAAACGCGATTGTAACTTTTGATCGCCTCAGAAAATTGCCTTGATTGCTGTAAGATGCGACCTCGTTGATACCAAGTCCAATAATCATCAGGTTCAATATTTAAAGCATAGTTATAACTTTGTAATGCTAATTCCAAATTTCCCCACTGCTGGTAGGCTTCTCCACGACGATAAAAAACCCAAAAATCTTGGGGGCGTAACTCTAATGCTTGATTAAAATATGAAACAGCTTTTTCATATTCTCCTAATTTACGCCAAGCTTCCGCTGTACGATATACTGCCCAATAATCTTGAGGATGGGCAGCCAAAGCTTTACTAAAACAAGCGATCGCTTTTTGAAACTGAGCAAATGTAGTGAAGTATATACATCCTTTTTCGTACCATGCCCAGTAGTTGTTTGGTTCAATATTGTTAGCCTGAGTATAGCTATCTATCGCCTCAGAATAATATCCCAATGCTTCCAAAACTACGCCTTTGCGATACCATGACCAATAGTCGCTAGGTTTATAATTTATCGCACGCTCGTAGCTTGCCAAAGCTTCTTCGTAGTAGCCTTCTGCCCGCAATTTATTACCTTGTTTGTACCATTCTTGATAACTATCGGGACGGCATTCTAAGGACTTATACATTTTTCTAAGTTAAAGATAAAACTAGTAATGTTAAAAAGCGATCTACTTATATATAAAAGTAATGGAGAAACAATCGTAGCGAAAAAGTTTGGGATTGATAGCCGTAATTTAGCGATCGCAACAGAGATTATTGATTGTTTTCAGGATGGCTTGGGTAAAACTCAAGGAGAATTGGATAAACAGCTCCTAGATTTAGAGGGAGATAGCCCCGATTATCGCGTCAAAAGAGGTCTATCCCACATATTAAGAAATACTTTTTCTACTTTTGAAATTATAAGTCCTCTTGAGCCTCCTGAGTTGAGACAGAAGGTATTTTCTGAAGCGGCAAAGACAATTACTTTACCCAGTCAACGTAGCGAAACTATGGAAGCGATCGCAACTTCCTTAACAGATGAATTAAAACGCCCCGTATCTCGTAAAGAAATTGAGGCAGGTCTATACGCAGACTTACAGGAAAATCGAATCATGACTCAATTCGACGCACCTCTGCCTGAATCTTTGCTTAATAGATATAATCTTTCTCAAGTTCAGGGAATTTTCTACCGCGCTAGTAATGTAGTAATCAATGCCCATCGCAACGATCCTGGGGAATATAAATTACTCTTTCGCTATATTAAGCTATTTCAACTGATGGCATATATCGAAGGGGATGCAGACACTGGTTTTACTTTAACCATGGATGGTCCTGCTAGTCTATTTAAAGCCAGCACTCGCTATGGTTTGGCACTGGCAAAAATGATTCCTGCTTTACTACACGTAACTAAATGGAGTTTACAGGCAAAATTGCAAAACCGAGACCAATACTCAGGCAATATTAAAACAGGTAAGTTTAGCTTAACAAGCGATCGCTGCGATTTGGTTTCTCATTATCCTCCAGGTAAGCCCTATGACAGTATGTTGGAGCAATCTTTTGCTGTAAGCTGGAAAAAAGCTAAAACTGAATGGCGACTGGAAAGGGAAGTCGATCTTATTCCTCTTCCTGGTAGTGTAATGATTCCCGACTTTCGTTTAGTACATCCCGATGGAAGAGAGTTTCTATTAGAAATTGTGGGCTATTGGCGACCAGAATATTTACAAAAGAAATTTTATCAGGTTCGTAATGGTGACACTGATAATTTAATCTTAGCTGTATCTGAAAGACTTAATTTAGAGAAGGCTGGAGTTAAGTTTACTGACTTACCCAATCAATTAATCTGGTTTAAAAATAAGCTTAATGCTAAAGCAGTATTGGAGCTATTAAATGGAAGTTAAATGATGTAAAGATTAACCAAAATGACCATAAAATATAAAATAAGAGCTAATTGTTGAATAGAGCAAATTTTGACTGAAAAATATTTTTTTTGGTTTAACTAGTTGATAGTACACTGTGTTTATGTACATTTTGAGAAGTTGGTACTAATTATTTTTGTAGTAATTGCTTTAATTATTGGATCGTTTGCATATTATCAATCTAAAAACACAAAAAACTAGAACTAAAGATATGAAATTTCGCTCTGTTTCATTGTTTGCTGTTCCTTTTTTGGTATTAACCAGCTTCAGTCCCATTCTTGCAGCTACCAAGATGCAGACAGCAAAAACATTTGAACATCAATCTCACTCAAAAAAAGTCTTGTTTGCGGGATTCTTTGACGATCTTGGCGATGCAATAGAAGATGCCGTTGAAGAAGAGGTAAACGGAATATTTGATTCTAAGAAAAGCCCAGCAGAAAAACCCCAAAGAGATGACATAGATATTCAAGAACAAAGGCAGAGAGAGGTTCAAACTCGTGAAAATGAATCAATCGAGCTAAAACAATTGAGTAATATAAATCCTGTACCTACTAAAGTAAAAACTGGATCTGCTGCAAATAATCTAAATTTGTTTTGCAACATGGACTATGCAAAAGAGGCTGCTGAAGCCACTAGCCAAAGCGAAATACAAAGTATCACTTCAGAAGCTCGCGACAATAATTGTTTATCTACGACTGAAGTAGGATCTGAGCTTACCTATCAGTATCTTGGCAAAGAAGAGTATGGAATAGTGCTTGTTGGACAGAATAACAATGGGCAACCATACGTTGCCATAACTCAAGCAAAAAATATACAAACAGAAGAGCAGTTGAGCACTAGCTCTGAAAATGAAACAACTGCTTCAAACGAATCATCCCGTAATAATTATGATCCCATTGATGTTGGACAGTTTGCTAATATAACTTCTGCCTCTCCAGATTTAAACGTTAGCTATTCCACAAGAGACGCGGAAATGTTCTGCATGGATTACCTAGAGAGGAGGCAAACTGTAAGGGGTAATTTTAAGCAGCAGATGAGTATTAGGAATGAAGCTATTCAAAACGACTGTGGAATAAGACACTACGCAGGATCTCCTTTCTCATATAAGCAGATAGGTGACAAGGAAGATAATCGGTATCTGATTGTAACGAACCTTGAAGGGAAAGATTACTATGCAATAACAACTGCGGATTGGGTAGTAGCAGAAGCACCTGAATATGTACCCAAATCAGGGCAGCACTCTATGGCAGAATTGAAGCAGCTATTAGATAGAAAAGAGGGGGAAACATATGAGGAATGGTATAAAAGATATAGAAGAGTGACTTATAGCGAGCGAATCACCAACGAGGAATTGCGAGCCTACAAGTTAACTCTTTCTCCAAGAGACATTCAAGCGCAACGAGTCCTGATTGCAAAAGAGAATGATGAACGTGGCGATATCATAAATGAAGGAATAAAAGTAATCTTAGAAGATGCTTTGACTCCCTCTCAACAAACAGGAGAAACAACAATTTGTAGAGGACCAAGAAATTATGATGGAAGCTATACAAAGTATGAATGTCCAGTGAGATAATAGTTTTTGGCAATAAATCAAACTCTTTAATGCAATCAGAGATAAATTGCGTAATGAATTGGGAATAAAACTTATCTTTATAAATGGCAGCTTTCTTCGCGGAGGTTGCCATTTTATTAGTTACATGATTACCTAAATTAACGTCAGTTCGGGTTAACAGAATTGATTGGTTTAGATAGCCTTTAGCCTTTAGCCTTTAGCCTTTAGCTTTTGAGGAATTATTTACTCTTCTAAATTTTGAATTTAACTGTCAAAAATGGTTTTTTAATTGCTTGTATGACAAATGTTTGAGCATATCCCGAACTCAGGTTAAATTAATTATTGCAAGCTGCCATTACTAAAGAACTAACTACAATTGGTGCGGTAATTGCGCGTAAAATACGATCGCCTAAAGAAACGGGTTGAAACCCCAAAGCGATCGCTTTTTCTACTTCTGCATCTGTCCATCCTCCTTCACAGCCTGTAGCAATGACAATTGAGGATGGGTTGCTATTGTTTAGGCAATGCCAAAGGGTTGGGATGTTTCTCCTAGCCACGCAGATATATTTATCTTGCTTGGGTTGAGTGTTATTAATTGCAAGATTAAACTTAACTGGTTCAAATACAGTGGGTACAATTTGTCTTTCTGATTGTTCGGCTGCTTCGGTAGCAATTTTGCGCCATCGCTGGACTTTATTGTGACTGGGTTTGAGAATAGTGCGATCGCTTATTACGGGAATAAAGTTACTTACTCCTAATTCGGTACAGCACCGAACAACCTGTTCGTAACCGCTACCTTTGGGTAATGCGGTAATTAAACTAAGGGATACGGATAATTCTGTATTAAGATCGACTGATTCGATAATATTAGCCGATTTATCTTCTATTTCAGCTATCCAAGAATTTCCAGCACCGTCTAGAGCGATAAAGCGATCGCCATTTTTAAGTCGCAACACTCGCAATAGATAGTGGAGTTGTTGAGGATCTAGATTAATTAGATTCTCTTTTATTTGTTCTGGTGTAATTACTAAACGGTAAGTCAATTAGACGTTGCTGATTTGAATTATAAAATTTTCAAGTATTCTGTTCGCAGCTAATAGCTGATAGCTATTAGCTTTTCAGTCGATCTACCTAGTCATTAAAATAATACAAGCTCGCCTGTCTTTAACAAAATTGTCGACTGTTCTTTTTACATTATTCGCAAACCCAAACAGATAATGAACCACCTTTGCAGCTAAATTCACCCCAACCTTTGTCGTTAGTTGTCACAACTTCGGCGATGTGTTCGGTAATGTCATAAAAAGTTGTGTTTGGTTTGCCTACTTCCATCCATTTTTTACCACCCCAGCCGTTACTTAAGACTACTGCTATGGCTCTATTGTGTTCTGCATCTCCTAACCTTGTCCAGCCAATAAGATTAGCATCATCTAAATAATCATACTGTTCTCCATAGGCAAACTTTTTGCGAACATAAAGCAACTTATCAATTATCCAGTGATGGTCGTTTAGCCACACTTCATGTTCTTTACCATCTCTTCCTCGATCTTTATAGTGCGCGCCATAGTAGTCGCCATAAAATACACAGGGATATCCTTCTTTTCTTAAAAGAATTAGAGCATATGCCAATGGTTTAAACCAGGGTTCGACGAGAGATTCTAAGGCTTGCAAGGGTTGGGAATCATGATTTTCAACAAATGTTACCGCTAAACTAGGCTGTTGTTGAGTAAGTGTATTATCAAATATCTGACGCAGATCGTAGTTTTCTCCACTTTTGCTAGCGCGATGGAAGTTATAGTGCAGGGGAACATCAAACAAAGACATTTTGCCTTCAGTATTTTCTATATAGCCATGTAGCGCAGCAATATCATCCGACCAATATTCACCTACAGCAAACATGTCTTTATCAGTAGACGGTAAATCCCGCACATAATCTAACCAACCATTAAAAAATAGGAAGCTAATGTGTTTGATGGCATCAATACGCATACCATCTACCCCTGTAGTCTCAAAGTACCATTTCCCCCAAGCTTTCAACTCATCACGGACTTCTTGACTACTCATGTCTAGATCGCAAGCCATCAGAAAGTCATAGTTACCGTGTCTGGGGTCAACATCGGTTTGAAACAACTTATAAGTAAGACTGTATATATGATGGTCGTCCCAATCATAAGCAATATGATTAACCGCATCAAAATGATCCGCATTCCACTTAAAACTAGAATACTTATCTTTTCTACCAGGGAAAGTATATTTAGTGTAGACCTCTATTTCCCGATAGTCCCCCATTTCATGGTTACGATTGTCCCACGCCACAGGAACAGCCTGTATCTTTTCCGTCTCGTCACCGCCATTACGATGATTTAACACCACATCAGCATATACTTTTAGCCCTGCTTGTTGTGCAGCCTTAATTGCAGCCAAATATTCTTGCTTTGTACCGTATTTTGTTCGAGTCGATCCCTTTTGGTCAAATTCCCCCAGATCGAATAAATCATAAACACCATAAACACAATCATACACCCCACCACTACCCTTATAGGCAGGAGGAAGCCACAATGCAGTAATTACTGCTGCTGATAAATACTTTGCCCTATTAGCTACGTCTTGCCACAATGTTCCATCAGGATCTACATACCAATGAAAATATTGCATCATCACACCGTTTACAGATGACATAGCGATCGCATTTCCTCTTACTTTCTGCTAGGTGAATATTAACAAGCACTGCGAAAATAAACCGCTAAGTTAGTTGTTAGTTGTTAGATTTCAGACTTCAGACTTTATGCGAAGCGAGAAAGGTGTACTCACCGCATCTTCCTTTAGGGCAGATTTCAGATTTCAGACTTCAATAAATTATGAGTGCGCAACATCAGAGCTATAAGCCGTTATAGGTTATAGGTTATAGGTTATAGGTTAATAGGTTATAGGTTATTCTCCAACTCCCGCATAATCAACCAACAAAGATAACTTCTGTCGCAGAGTTTCTAGTCCCAGGCGATCGCTTGCAGAAATAAATAGGGCTAGGGGAAATTCATCTTTGGCTTTGCCTAAAGTTTCGCTATCTACCCGATCTAGTTTATTAAATACCAGTAATATTGGGCCAGGGGCGATGGGCATTTCTCCTAAGATTTCCATTACTGAGCGAATTTGATTTTCCCAAGTAGGATGGGATAAATCGACTACATGAAGTAGGGCATCTGCTTCGGTGACTTCTTCTAGAGTGGCAC